>NZ_FMYP01000008.1 GCF_900096565.1 Williamwhitmania taraxaci | reverse complement strand
TTTTTAACTGAATTAATTGTCGTACATCCATGATATCTATCTTCTTTGCGGCCATATCCCTGATTTAAGTTTCAGCGATAAGATAGAAATCATTCCTTTCAATGGCTCAATGGCGCAATTTGCGTCGAAACGGGTGGCGCAACTTCGACCGAAACAATAGCCTAAATGCACCTAAAAAAGTGGCACAACTTCGACCGAAACGCCTGGCACAACTTGAACCGAAATGGGTGGCACAACTTCGACCGTTTTATCTAGCAGGCTGGTGAGCCTACGCAATGGACGTTACGACAATGTGCCCATTGAAGTGGTAACCAGCTTTAAGAAAAAAGTAGATGTTGAAAAATTTTATGACATTGATCGTTACCGTCCTCGCTACGAAAACTTCAACGACAAACCACAACTAATTATGACGAGCGATTACTAGTTGTCTGACCAAATAAGACATACTAGAAAAGGCCTAGGGATAAATCTCTAGGCCTTCCGGTGATAACTATCGGCGATTAATCCGAACAGACACGTGCCTTGAAGGAACCCCGTGAGGGTTAATTCTTTTGCATCACAAAATGATAGTACTCGTATTTATGCGTAGCAAATTGGTTGTATGTTTTGCTCCCTATGGTGCCCGCAAAGTTAAGGGCAACCTTATGAATAAGGCGGGGAGCCAATTTTTTCACCAGAACACGTTTCCGTTGGTCGTCGGCCTCGAGCGCCTGAACCACATTGTCGGTAATCATTATCTCTTTATGAATGACCATTCCGGTGGCAGCAAGCTGCTGCTTAAGTTCGGTCATCTCATGATCGTATCTAAAATCCGTGTATAAGAAGTATCCTCCCGGACGAAGCACTCGGTGAACCTCCTTGAGGAATAAATCCATGCGAGGATATCGATGCGAAGATTCCACATTGATAATGGCATCAAACGAGCCATCGGCAATAAAGGAAAGGTCCTGTGCATCACCTTGTGCAAACGATAATCCCTGTTTATTGTGATGCTTGGAACAGAATTTGGCTGCTCGCTTATTGAGATCGACACCCAGCGCGGTGGCTGGAGAAAAGGTATTTACGATGTAGGACAATCCACCACCTCTCCCGCACCCTACCTCAACAATATCCTTACCTTTCAAATCTGTAGCAGAACCAATCAGGTGGTATAGCTGTGCGGAATATTTATTGGGTATATCTTCCGCATTTAAACTAACAGGCATTTCGGGATTAGAGTAGCCGTAGTTCATAAAGAGAACTTCCCCCTTCTTGTCGACATTACTCACATACCAATACCAAATCCGGAACAACCATTCGCGCAATGCTACCATAACCGTATTTTGATTAATTAAAGTTCACTTGATCTATCGAATGCCCCAATTTGTATACATGTTGACGCACTTTTTGGGCCCACTCATAATGCGTCATTGAACTATCAAAAGTTTGCCATGGAATAGGTTTCCCAATAACAAGGCTAATTGTTTTATTCCGCTTTTTGAACATCTCCCGAGGAAGCAGTATCAACTCAAGATTTGCTGAAATCCCCAATTTATGCCTCAATCGAAAAACGAGGTAAAAGAAGGAAGAGTTTACTCCATCGAAATAAAACGGTACGATATCACGCTTAGACGAAACTGCTTTGGTAATAAAGCTTTTTTGCCACGGAGCATCTTGAATAATTCCGTTATACACCCGCGACACTTCTCCTGCCGGGAAATGAGTAATGGCCACATTGGATTCATATACCTCGTCGAGCGCCTTGATATATTCCTTGGAACTCCGGCCATAAACATTCACCGCTGCAATTAACGGTTTAAGAGTAGGAACATGCATAAAAGCATCATTGCCAATAGCCTTGAGGTCGCCGTATTTTTGTCCAACGTAATAGGTTAGGACCAATCCATCAATTATTCCAAAGGGGTGATTAGAAGCAAAAAAACAACGAGAATTATTGGGGAGATTTTCAATCCCACGAACATTCAGCGTTATTCCAAACTCCTTAATCACTTGAGGTTGGAAATTCACGCCAACATAGTCGATGTATTTATTTATGACATAATTCATCTGATCCTGGCAAATAATCTTCTCGATGACCTTAACTACAAATCCGGGCAGTTGCCGAAGATTCTTCGAATCACTTTTTTTAAGTAATTCACCCACATTTAAGTGCTTCTTGTTTAATGTTTCTGTCATCAAAGACTGTTTACACTTATAACTTAACTCGCACTCATTTATTGCAAAGCCAACTCAAACAAAACCTCTTGCTTTTCCTGGATTAGTCCTTATTGTTTTAGACAGACGGAAGGCCAAAACTAAGTTGTATCATACCATTTGAAATATTTAGGACAAAAAACATCCATTTTTTTCTATCCACTATTGTTCACAAGATAAAAACCCTTCCTACTGAAGCCAAGCAAACTCTAACAAATATAATAAAAATGAGCCACATATAGAGAATTAGCCCTAATGAAAAAAGAATTACAGGAAAGATTTGACCGTGGAAATCATGCGCATGAGAAGTAGCCTTAACCCTTTGAGAGGAGTTGCACTAACGGGATAGTTTTATTAGCAGAAAACTCCTTAAACATAGAAGAATATCGAGATAAAATGGCATAAACTACCAACAAGCACAAGAATGTGAAAAATAGCGTGGTTAAACTTAATTTTCTTAATGCTATAAAGAACCGCACCAAGAGTATAAGCAACACCTCCAAGAAAAAGCCAAAAAAGGCCTTCCGACGATAAGTTGTGGATAAGTGGCTTAATAGCAAAAACAATTACCCATCCCATTAGTACATACATTATGGTAGAGGCAATAGAAAACCTTCCGGTAAAGAATAATTTTAGCGTAATTCCCACCAGCGCAATGCCCCACGAAACGCCAAAGATTATCCAACCTGTAGTGCCTTCAAGGGTAACAAGGGTATATGGGGTATACGTTCCGGCAATAAGAACGTAAATAGATGCGTGGTCAAAAATCTTCAAACGGTTTCGCCGCGCCTCATTCTTAGCACTATGGTATAGACTCGAAGCAGCATAGAGCATAATTAAGCTTATGCCAAAAATGGTGAAGCTAACCACATGTAAAACGTTGCCGTACATAACGGCACGTAGCACCAAAAGAACAAGAGCAACTATACTCAAGAAAAAACCAACAGCATGTGAAATCACGTTGATTTTCTCCTCGGTTGGCGAGTAATATTTAGGGAGAGTCTCTTTAGCCATTTCTATTATTTAGTTAAATATTCCATCTGCAATATTGCTAAAACTCATTCTTGCAATTTCTACAGTTATAGCTTAGTTTTATATTGCTGAATTGCATCCCAAATATTGCAGAGAGAAGGATTATTGTCAACTTTTTAAACTTCGACTTCCCCAATCCTAGCGTCACATCTAACGATTGGCATTGTGGACAAACCACCCTGTCTGCAACCTTGTTTGGGGTTTCAATCTCATTAAGAATTGACGCAGCTAACTGAAAATCGCTTTGCAAAACAAACAGATGCGTTCCACCACCCGCAAGATAGTTTAGGTGTGGCATTAAAGTCGAAAAGTTTTCATTCGTCAGAAAGCACGATACACCTTCACTTTCAAGCCGACCCTTAACAATGTTCGCCTCAATATTATTGTAAAACGTGGTAACAAAAACCGTTTCATTTTTTGCTTTACTACTTCCCATAACACCAAATTAAAAAATCATCCAAAACTTGCGACCAGGTGGTTTGGTTATGCTCTCCTCCTGCTACCAGAACATAAGCACAGTCGTCCATCTCGGTGTAGCCCAAGTGTGTCAATTCGAGCATCAAATCCCGAGTATCGTCAATGGCATCAATTATTCCATCGCCATCCCTATCGCTGGTTTCATCATTTGTTCCCACTTCAAACCAAAATTTCATTCCATCTCTTTTGGTGCTTGATCGCACCAAGTATTGCATAATTCTAGCCTCATTGATTTGCTGTCCGGTAGGATTATCCCCTGTTTTCCCTCGCCACCAGAATGAACCTGAAAACGCACCCACACGGCCAAACAGGCTAGGTTTCATCCAAGCAATATTGAAAGCGGACAGTCCGCCCAGCGAGGAGCCTATGATTGCGGTATTCTCGGCACCGGTTGCCACTCGGAAATTTTGGTTTATAAACGGCATAACCTCTTCGGTAAGAAAAGCGGTGTATTCCTTTGCCCTATTGCCAATTTGGCCTGCCGAAGAGAAACACACCACAGAGTTCCCATCCAAATCAATGGTGCCATACTCGTTCAGCCTATTCGCGGAAGCATCAATTCCCACAACAATAATTTTTTCTATTGATCTGCTGGCATATAGATTAGCCAATGTATTTTTGAAGTTTAGAGCCGAAATATCCTGCCCATCGTTAACATACAGCACCTTATAACTCAAATTTACCACAATATCCGAAAGGACGATAACTTCGCTTTTTTCTTGAATACTGTTAACAGCATATACCCTAAGCGTATTCTGACCATTGCGAACACGAATGACTCGATTCTCGGGCAGCAGGATAAACGGCTGTCCATTTAAAGCGTAATAAAACCTAGTGGGGTTGGTAGTCTCCGTTTCGAGTTCAACAGTAACCTTTATGAAAACTGAATCGGAGTAGTAATATTCGGGCAGAAGAATCCGCAGCGTACGAGAGTTTCCCAGATTAGTAGATTGAAAACTAGGAATATCCTTCTCAACTACTGTAAGAGCCGCGCCTGAAGCACCAACCTCACTCCAGCTAACACTTTTTAGAATAGGAGGAACAATGGGTTGGTTGATATTTTGCTTTTTACATCCCTGCACCGACAAACAAGCAATAAGGAATAGACTTAGTAATGTGTATCTCATTGTAAAGCTTGGAACAGATTAATCTCAAGTAAAGGTATAACAATCCACCAAATCTCGTAAGAAAAATGGATATTTCGCAAGCGGACAAGATATATTACGTGTTTTTCCCCAACTGAAACAGTTGATCAGCAAGAAATTTCACCACCTCCACATTTACCGAGTTGCCAAACTGTTTGTAGGCCTGTTGCGGGTTGGAGTTTATCTTAAAATTTTTGGGGAAACTCTGAAGATTTGCAGCTTCACGTGGAGTTAGGCGGCGCTTCTCCCAGCCAATAATTGGTATATGAACCATGGCCACTAGCGCAGGAAATTCAGTGGGACGCTTCACACGTATTCCGGAGGGACGAAACTGGATAATCCCTTCCCACAAGCTCTTAATTGAGTCACCCGCTTGCCACTCAAATTTGGTATGCGTTGGAACAAACTTTTCAAGGTTGTCATGCTTCTTGAACCATCCATCGAGAAAAGGTTTATTGCGCTGATAAAGTTCCCTATTCTTTGCAATAAACCCCTGCTTCCACAAGGGCAATTTGGAATAGTCGTAGGTGGCCCTAAATTCTTCCGACCAAACAGGAAATCCAATTACCTTTTTGTCTATTCCTTGCATAAAATCATCCCACGCATCGAGCACCATCTCCTCATAATCGGAAATTCGATATTCGTCGCCACCCTTGCCATCGAGCATTTTTTTTGCATTGGTTTTATGCTTAACCGGCGTTGGAATATCAATAATTAGCGTATCGAGCAAGGTGTGTTCCTTTAGGATCCCGAGAATATAAACTCGTTCGCGCAGCTGTGGAATGCCTAACTGGTGAGGACTCATAATAATGGGCGATTCGGTAATAAGGTAGCCCAACTCCTTCAGTTTAGCAGAAATTACGCGCCAAGTGTTACCACCATCGTGCGAAACAAGATTGCGCACGTTCTCCAACACAATATACTTTGGTCGATGAAATTTAAGGATGCGCTCAATTTCGAAGAAAAGGGTTCCCCTAGTATCGACAAAACCAGCTTGCTTGCCCGCCTTCGAAAAGGCTTGACAGGGAAAGCCACCGCATAGCACATCGTGGGCCGGAATCTCCTCCTCAGCAACCTGACAGATGTCGAAGCCTGCATCCATCCCATAGTTTTCCTGATAGGTTGCAATGGAGAACTTGTTTATCTCAGAGGCAAACACGCACTCACCACCTAACTTTTCCATGGCCACATGAAAACCGCCAATACCAGCAAAAAGGTCGATAAACTTGAATTTCTCCATTTTTCTACTTGTGGCGCAAAGGTAAACGGAAATAATTAAAAACCTGTTAAGAATGTTAAGCTGTCAAATTTTGCTAATTTCACGAAATGGGAAGGATTATCAACTACAATTCGTCATTTTCGAAATCACTGCATTTTGACACGATGAGATTGAGAATCTCTTCATTAAAAACGTTTTCCTGCCCCATTCGCAATCTAACATACTGTGAGACAAAACAACAATCTTTAGTTAATCTTAGAGAACATTTACCAGAATAAGCAACCTAAACTAAAGAATCACCGGAACAGGATGCAATAGCAACACACTCGACGCAAGATGTGGACGCCGACGTGGTGATGCCTCGAAACAAACATGATCACTTCGCAGCATTTTTATCCGCTCGAGGAAAGTATTTACATCTTCAATAATCACCCTGTCGGGCAAGCAAGTGGAGTAGCACGTTTGTGCATTGCAAAGAAAATTAACAATTTGACGGCACACCAATATGGAGTAAAATAGGTTGAGCAATTTTGCGCCACCTCCAGACACTTTTCTGGTGATTCATGCCACTATTGTAATTATTTAAACCGAAATCCTTTGGGCAAAAAGGTAAGTCGCAGCGACTGATCATAGGTGATATAGCTCCATACCCAATTGATAAACACCAGAATTTTATTTTTAACGCCAAAGATTGACCGCAGGTGTATAAACATCCAAATCATCCAAGCAAACAAACCCTTAAACTTAATAAACGATAGGTCGACCACAGCCTTATTTCGTCCAATGGTAGCCATGGTACCCAAGTTCACGTATTTGAAGGGTTTGGTTAGCTTACCTTCGTCCATACGAACAAAGTTCTTCGCCAAATTCTTCGCCTGCTGGATGGCCACTTGTGCTACCTGAGGGTGGCCGTTGGGCCACTTTTCTTCTTCAACCATAAAGGCCGCATCGCCAACAGCAAAAACACCATCGTAACCCTCAACTTGGTTTATTCCATTAACCGATAGGCGTCGCCCTCTGGTGTAGGAGTCGGCACGAAGACCGGGAACTACATTGGCAGCAATGCCAGCAGCCCAAACCAGCGTCTTAGTAGCAATAAACTCTTCGTTTTTAAAATCAACCTTATCTCCATCATATCCCATCACTTGGGTATTGGTAAGCACCTCAACACCCAACTTGCTTAAAAACCGATGTGCCTTTTCTGAGGCAAACTCCGACATTCCATTCAGCACTCTAGGCGAGGCCTCCACTAAAATAATGCGAATGCGTGAACAGTCCAGTTCCGGATAATCCTTGGGGAAAACGTATCGTTTCATTTCGGCCAAAGCACCCGACAACTCAACACCAGTTGGGCCACCGCCCACCACCACCACATTCATCAGAGCATCTTGTTCGGCAACATCTTTTTTCAGAAGGGCCTCCTCATAGTTGTGAAGCAAATTATTAAGCAAAACCAACGCTTCCTGAACACTCTTCATGGGAATAGCATTTTGTTCAACGCTGGCCATGCCAAAAAAAGAGGTAGTGGCACCGTTGGCCAAAACAAGGTAATCGTAGTTTATAAACCCAATAGCCGTTTCAATCATTTTTGTGCTGGAGTCTACCCCAATAACCTCAGTAATTCGAATATAGACGTTGGTCTGGTTTTGGAATATTTTGCGTATAGGGAATGCAATATCTCGCGGCTCCAGCCCTGCTGTAGCCACCTGATAGAATAACGGTTGAAACTGGTGATAGCTATTCTTATCAATAAGCACTACCTGATAGTTTGATTTTTTTAGCTTCTTGGCCAACTCAAGACCAGCAAATCCACACCCAACAATCACAATTCGCTTCATTCCATTGTCCGGAACATTCAATGCAGTTTCCATTCTATTGTGTTCGATTATATTCTATTTACCAACACATGTGGTGGCGCAATGTTTTAAAATGCGCTAAACGTCATTGATACTATCGTGAAATAAAGAGAACACCAGCACCCAACAAAAATCCCCGAAAGATTTCTCCTTCGGGGATTTATATACTGAAAAAACTACAGTTATTCCTTAATCTTAGCTACCAAAAACTCGCGGTTTAGGCGGGCGATGTGGGCAATGCTTATTCCCTTAGGGCACTCAACTTCGCAGGCACCAGTGTTGGAGCATGCGCCAAAGCCAAGCTCGTCCATTTTGGCAACCATAGCTTTTGCGCGGCGAATTGCCTCAATCTTACCCTGAGGCAGCATAGCGAGCGACGATACACGTGCAGCCACAAAGAGCATGGCCGAGCCGTTTTTGCAGGTAGCAACACAAGCACCACATCCAATACACGAAGCAGCATCCATTGATTCGTCGGCATCTTCCTTAGCAATAGGAATTGCGTTAGCATCGGGTATTCCACCGGTATTCACCGAAATGTAACCTCCCGCCTGCAGAACCTTATCGAAGGCACCACGGTCCACAATAAGGTCCTTTATTACTGGAAAGGCAGCACTACGCCAAGGCTCAATAGAGATGGTTTCGCCATCCTTAAACTTGCGCATGTGTAGCTGGCAGGTAGTGATATCATCGTCTGGACCATGCGCACGACCGTTGATGTGCATGGAGCACATACCGCAAATACCCTCGCGGCAATCGTGATCGAAGGCAACCGGCTCGTTTCCGGAAAGAATTTGCTCGTTGTTAAAGATATCGAGCATCTCAAGGAATGAAGTATCGGGCGAGACATTCTCGATGCCGTAGGTCTCAAACTTCCCCTTGGTTTTGGCATCTTTCTGACGCCATATCTTAAGTGTAAATTTCATAGCCTTTAATTTTATTAAACCAACAATTGAAGTTACCGACCTACTTGTAGCTGCGCTGGATAAGGTGCACGTTTTCAAAAACGAGCTCTTCCTTGTGCATTACAGGTTCAGCATTCTCTTTGTATTCCCAAGCCGAAACATAGGTGAAGTTGGCATCGTCGCGCTTAGTATCGCCTTCTTCCGTTTGGCTCTCCTCGCGGAAGTGACCACCGCAAGATTCCCGACGGTCGAGTGCGTCGTGAGCCATCAATTCGCCCAATTCGAAATAGTCCACCAAGCGAATAGCTTTCTCCAGCTCTTGGTTTAGGCTGTTAGCCTCACCAGGCACGAGAACATTCTTCCAGAATTCAACTTTTAAGGCTTTAATCATGGTGATGGCCTTCTTTAGTCCTTCCTCATTACGACCCATACCCACATAATCCCACATGATTTTTCCGAGTTCCTTGTGGAAATCGTCAACCGTGCGCTTGCCCTTAATGGCGAGAAGTTTTGCATGAATATCAGCAACCTTCTTTTCGGCCTTTTCGAATTCGGGGTGATCGGTGCTTACCTTTGGCGTTCTAATTTCGTTGGCAAGGTAATCGCCAATGGTGTAAGGAATAACGAAGTAACCATCGGCTAAGCCCTGCATAAGCGCCGAAGCACCTAGGCGGTTTGCACCGTGGTCGCTAAAGTTGCACTCGCCAAGGGCAAATAGGCCAGGAATGTTGGTCATGAGGTTATAGTCCACCCAAAGCCCACCCATAGTGTAGTGAATGGCAGGGTAAATCATCATTGGCGTTTCGTATGGATTCTCATCGGAGATCTTCTCATACATCTGGAACAGGTTACCGTAGCGTTCCTCAATCACATGTTTGCCAAGACGCTTGATGGCATCGGCAAAGTCAAGGAAAACGGCCAAACCAGTTTGGTTTACGCCAAAGCCGGCATCGCAACGCTCCTTACCTGCGCGTGAAGCCACGTCGCGGGGAACAAGGTTTCCGTATGCGGGGTAGCGGCGTTCGAGATAGTAATCGCGATCAGCTTCAGCAATATCGATAGGCTTTATCTCCTTCTTGCGAAGTTTTTCAACATCCTCCATCTTTTTTGGAACCCAAATACGGCCATCGTTGCGTAAACTTTCGCTCATAAGCGTAAGCTTGCTCTGCTGGTCACCGTGAACGGGAATGCAGGTAGGGTGAATTTGCACCATACAAGGGTTTGCAAACATAGCGCCCTTGCGGTGAGCAACCCAAGCGGCCGATCCATTAGAGTTCATAGCGTTGGTGGAGAGAAAGAACACGTTGCCGTAACCGCCGGTGGCAAGCACAACTGCATGAGCAGCATGGCGCTCCGTTTCGCCGGTAACTAGGTTGCGGACAATTATTCCGCGTGCCTTACCGTCGATAGTAACAACGTCGACCAACTCGCGGCGCACAAAACTCTCTACACGGCCAAGGCCGATGTTGCGGTTAAGGGCTGCGTATGCACCCAACAGCAGCTGCTGTCCGGTTTGTCCACGTGCATAAAAGGTACGGCTAACAAGCACACCACCAAAGGAGCGATTGTCGAGCAATCCACCGTATTCGCGGGCAAAGGGAACCCCTTGGGCCACGCACTGGTCGATGATAGCACCACTAACCTCAGCCAAACGGTAAACGTTGGCTTCGCGTGAGCGGTAATCGCCACCCTTAATTGTATCGTAGAACAGACGGTAAATACTGTCGTTATCGTTTTGATAGTTCTTTGCGGCATTGATACCACCCTGTGCGGCAATGGAGTGAGCGCGGCGTGGGCTATCTTGAATGCAGAAGGTCTTTACATTGTAGCCCAGTTCGGCCAAGGAGGCTGCAGCCGAAGCACCGGCCAAACCGGTTCCAACCACAATAATATCGAGTTTTCTCTTATTGGCAGGACTTACCACATTTATGGAGGCCTTATGCTGAGACCACTTCTCGGCCAAAGGTCCTGCGGGAATCTTAGAATCTAATATGCTCATAGCAAAATGTTTTTCAGTGTTTAGAGACTAGCGAAGAACCAGAAATAAAGGCTGATTACACTGTATCCGCCGGCGAGTATAATTGCAAATAAATAGGAAACAAACTTAAGCCTACTCATCCACACTGTGTTGTTCCAACCAATGGTTTGGAAAGCCGACCAAAAACCGTGAGACAGGTGAAAGCCCAAGGCCAAGGCACCCGCCAAGTAAACACCATTTATCCATTTGTAGGTAAGAAACAAGGAAGTAACAAGCGTGTAAGTGTCGTGCATTTCAATGCCATCGACCATAACCGAAGGAACTGTGCCAAACTTAATCTTCCAAAAGAAGTTGGCCATGTGCATTACCAAAAATGAGAGTAACGCAAAACCTAGAACGTACATGTTGCGGCTCGACCAAGTACTAGCCATTCGCTGATCAACATTTTGATAGCCAATTGGGCGTGCAGTCTGATTCTTCAAGGTAAGCAGCGTTGCGTAAACAATGTGAATGATGAAGCCCAACGCAAGTACCGGCTCCATAATCCGAATGAGCGGATTGGTGCTCATAAAGTTTGCCGCCATGTTGAAAGCATCGGCGCTAACCAGCAAAAGCGAGTTAAGGAAGAGATGCAGCGATAAGAATGTGATCAAGAATAGACCGGAAATGCTCATTACCAGTTTTTTCCCGATTGACGAGCTAAAGATATTTCCCATAGATCGGTTTTATTAATTTTCGAACAAGTTACAAAAAACTATTTATTCAGGCGGCTAAGGTAGTAAGAGGCAACGGCTCTACCAATGTTCTACAGCAGCACACCTTAGCTAAATCGATTGCAGGAAAAAAAGTTTTCGCAGCAAGGAGGGCAAACAAGTTGAATTTCAAACCAAAAACAAGAGTCGTATTCAGATAAATAAATTCCCCATCCATCATCCGACAAACAAATCGTAGAAGAAGAGTTTAATCCCTTCCTGTAAAATAATTTGGAAGAAAGTATTACCTTACGCTCATTGGGTCCTTTTGAATTGGAGCCAAATTAAGCAACATGGTAGAACATGAAAGCCCACCGAAGACCTAAAACGGATGGAAAACAAGGCAGTTCCGGCATAGAATTCTATTGCTTAATGGAATGCAAAAGGAAAGAAGACGAACCTGAATAGTATCCTGAAACAATCCATAAAAAAGACATAATATCTCTTTAACAATACGCAAAGTTGTTCTAATTGACCAAGCAAAATGGAAACCAGATATTTTAGGCTCATCCTTGTTTTTTTAATATTTCCATTGATTTCTATCGCACAAGAAATCGGTTTCCCCATCATTCGTAACTATACGCCAAAGGAATACAAGAATGCGCCCCAGGTGATGGGTGCGATACAAGACAGCAGTGGCGTTATGTACTTTGGTGTAGGTAGTCCCACAATTGAATACGATGGCGTTACTTGGCAAAGTATTCAGAATGAAAAAAATACGACAGCGTTTGACTTTTCTATGGACAAAAACGGGAAAATTTTTGTTGCTGCGAATGAAGAGTTTGGCTATTTAACGAAGGATAAAGAGGGAAATACCACTTACCAAAGCCTAACACAACAAATTCATGATACAACGGTCAAATTAGGTACCGTTTACTCGGTAAAACTCACCTCAAAATTCGCCTATTTCCAAACGTCCGATGCCATATTTCAATATGGCTTTGCATCAGACGATCTGCAAATATTCCAGGCCGATCTGAATGGATCGTTTTCCGGAAACTTTGTTTTCCAAAATATTTATTATGCCCAATGCGACAATAAAGGCTTAATGAAAATAGAGAACGGAGTATTAAAGCCTGCACCTCAATCGGCGTTCTTTAAAAATAAAAATATTTTTGACATTGCCCTTTCTTACGATACAACCGCAATGTTAATCCTTACCCGCACTAATGGTCAATTTTTATATCAACCCCTAAAGGATACTATTCCGCAAAGAAATTCTATTCTGCATAAAGATTTTATTCGGAATAATGCAATTAGTGTTGGGTCTCCATTGGGTAGTAATTGTTTTGTTTTGGGCTCGTTAAACAAAGGGGCATTTCTAGTTGACAAACAAGGAACAATTCTGCAGCAATACAACGAAAGCAATCAACTACAAAACAACCATGTAAGGGGCATTGCCGTGGATAACACCCAAAACTTATGGATTGGGTTATCCATCGGAATTAGCAAAACCGAACCCATCCTTGATTTGAGTTACTGGGATAAGAAAGCTGGTCTCGAAGACATTGTAGAGAGCGTAATTCGCTACAATGGAACCATATACATCGCCACCCATGCCAATGTATACTATATTGGCAAAGACAATAAAATATACAAAGTGCAAAACATCCCGATCGGGATAAACTGGTGTTTGTTTGAAACAAAAAACATAAAATCGCTGCTGGTAGGGACGACGGCGGGCATATATGAAATAAAAGGCGATAAAGCTCAACCGATATACAAAGGCAGCAGAACTACCGAAATATACCAATCGATTAAAAATCCAAACAGAATACTGAGCACGAGTGGTGATTTTTTTATTTCACTAATATATCGAAATGGGAAATGGATATATGAAGGGCAATGGAGTGGCATAAAAGATAACATTCGCGGAATTATTGAAGACAATACCGGAGTAGTTTGGTTGGGGACTTTTCGGAGTGGAATTATCCAAGTTACTCCAAATTTCAACAACATTACAAAACCTCAGAAAATAAAATACTACGACAAGAAAGATGGGCTTGTTTCGTTAAAAAACGTATTACCCTTTCGGTTTAAGAATAAAATTATCTGGGGCTCCGAAACGGGGCTCACCATTTACAATTCACAAACCAACCGTTTTGATCCTTTTACAGAATTTGGGGAGCAATTTTGCAATGGCAGCCGCGATGTGTTTTCGTTACAGGAAATGCCCGATGGTAAAATATGGATTTGTCCTTTGGAGAATCGAAATGCCGACATAGGGTATTTACAGCCAAACCAACGTGGCGGATACGATTGGGTTTATGCTCCTTTCCGCCGAATTACAGACATGTTTCTAGTTGCTTTTTACATTGAGCCTTCGGGCATTGCTTGGATAGGCGGTAGCGAAGGTTTGTACCGTTACGACATGAGCAAAGACGTCAAAAACTACGCTCAGAAATTCAACTGTCTTATCCGGAGAATAACCGTTGGAACCGACAGTTTAATTCATATTGGAACAATATCAAAAACAGAACCGTTGAAATTGGCATACGATTACAATTCATTGAAATTCGAATTTGCCGCTCCTTTTTTCGACCAGGAGGAAAAAACCCTATACAGCTATCAACTCATTGGCTTTGATAAGAAATGGAGCAAATGGAGCAGACAAACAGACAAAGAGTACACCAACCTCGGCGAAGGCACTTACACTTTTCAGGTAAAGGCTCTAAATATTTACAATGTTGAAAGCAAAACAAGCACCTTCCAACTGACTATACTACCGCCATTTTACTATACATGGTGGGCACTTACCCTCTATATTCTGTTGTCGGGTCTGCTGATTTTCCTTTTCATCCAATGGCGTATTGCCACACTAAAAAGGCAGAAAAAATATCTCAAATTAAAGATTAGAGAAAAAACTGCTCTGGTAATGCAACAGAAAGAGGAGCTACAGGTGACAAACGAGGAGTTGGAAACCATAAACGAAGCATTAACCGAACATAGAAATGAGTTGGAAATTGCAAATGCAACGAAGGATAAGTTCTTCAGCATTATTGCCCACGACCTTCGAAATCCCTTTAACGCTCTTCTTGGCATTTCGGAGCTACTCGTTGAGAAAATCAAAGACCGCGACTTTGAAAGCAGCTATAAATTTGCTCAAGCAATTCACAAAGCTTCATCAGCATCATTCGAACTGCTGGAAAACCTGCTCAACTGGAGCAGATCGCAAACCGGAAAAATATCATTTACTCCTGAAAAGTTGGATGTGAAAGATTTAATTGACTCGAATATATTCCTGATGAACAATTCAGCTGAAAGCAAAGGAATACATCTCACATCAACGCTATCTGCGAGCGTCATTGCATTTGCCGACAAAAACATGGTTCTTACCATCCTGCGCAACCTCCTTACCAACGCAATTAAGTTTTCGAGAAAGGATGATCGAATTATCGTTGAGGTGGAAGAAACAAACGAAGGAGTTACCATTCACGTTTCAGACACCGGCGTGGGAATGAATGAAGAAACTGTCGGAAAAATATTTAAACCCGGCGAAAAAATTAAAACCGTAGGGACTGCTAAAGAACCAGGAACTGGCCTAGGCCTAATCTTATGTAAAGAGTTTGTTCATTGGCATCATGGAAAAATATGGGTAGAGAGTAAAGAGGACGTTGGTAGCAGATTTTCCTTTACGCTCCCCAAGAAAAGGGAGTGATTCAAGACTGTTTAGAATGAAACATTCTTAGTTATTGGTGTGCTTTCATCGGCACCGTAATAGAAAGACAAGGTAAGGCAATACCATCGCATCAGCCTATTTTTTCGTGTTGCCATTAGCCAATTAGCACATTGACCAATTGGAATTTAAATTCCTTACCTTTGCTTGCAACAACATACCTAATCAGCTTTTGATCAAAATGAAATTTACGGTTATACTCATTGCGCTAGGGGCGCTTATTTCACCCAACATTTTTGGCCAAGAGTTACTCTCCGACTCCACATTTTTGGCCGGCTTCGAAGCCAAAGCCATATCGCTAAAAGAGTTGAAAATTAAGCACAATTCAGCATGGATGCTCATTGCCGGTAAAGTAACCAAGGATACCCTAACCTATTCAGAACAGCAGAACCAAACCTTCCGCCTCTTTGCCGATAGCATCGAGGGCCTTCGCGCCGACCTCTACACCTACGATAAAGAAATTTGCGACAGTCGCTGCCTAATTGCTAAGTTTGAATGCCTCAAACGCAACCTCCAAGGCAAGGGAGATAAGAGCATTTGCGATTCCATAAGTAATATCTGCCTAGAAAAGTGCACCGAAGCAAAGCAGGTTAGCGATGCCATGCTCGACGATTCGCTCGAAAGGATTTGGGACACCCATGAATATCAGTATAACTTCCACCTTCAATACGCCTTCACTCCGAGCAAAAAGGGAATATCAATACACACCCACTCCGACAGCCTTGCGCTTTGCCTAGCCAAAGGCTTTGCACCCGCGTTTTCCCCTAAAAACTTTCAATGGCTTCTCATCACCAAGAAGCGGAAAAACATTTCTATCATCGACACCAACGAAAAACTGCTCGCACTCCTAGGCCCAATCAACAACTATCCAAAGGCTTACCTCGTACTTTGCGCCGCAGGTTACACAGCGCCCTACACCTATCCACAGGACACCTTCCGGCTGTGGGCCAAGCAAACCGACAACGGATTCTACTTCATGGTTCCCCTACAACTCCCCGAAACTTCACTCGACGAATTTACCGGACTAGTCCAGGTAACGAAAGATGGGTCGGTGCTGCTTCTTGAGAAACGGTAAATAGCCAACAGTGACTGAGCATTACAGTATTGTTTTAACAAAACAAACACAAACAACCCACCATACTAAAGATTATGAAGACTATAAAAAAAGTGATTCTATTTTCATCAATTCTTATGGTGCTTTCCTGCGAAAAAAGGAATGACTCGATAATCAACGATCCAGATAAACTCATAGGTTACTGGATTAATCCTCTCGGAAATGATACAATTTTGACATTTCAGAAAGCAAGTGCATTAAAAGACAACGACTATGGTTTTGCCTTTAAAAAAGACTCTGGTTTTGTGGAGAGGAAAATTGCAAGAGGGTGCGGAACACCCCCAATTTCATACGCGGATTTTGAAGGTTCTTGGATAAGAAATGATTCACTAATTAGTATTACTACTTCATATTGGGGTGGATCTGTAAATTATCAATGGATAATTATCTCATTAGATAATAATCAACTAAAAATACATAAGTTGAAAGAAGAGTATCACATAAAAGAATAGCGAACGACAAAGTTTAATCAACTAGATATACTCGCCACGTTAGCATGAAAGTTTCGTCCGCGCCATTCTTCCAATAACTACATAATAATCATTATGCCGCAATCCTACGGCGCATTCCTGAACATTACACCTGATCGAACTTTTACTACTTTTGCGGCGCATCAACATTGGCACACAAATAGTAGTAACTCCGAATGGAAATTACCGACAAACCACATCACCGCCATTTTATAATCCATAAACCCTATGGCTATCTCTGCCAGTTTGTGTGCGAGCTGCCAAGAAAGAAGCTGATTGGTGAGCTCTACGATTTTCCGGCGGGAACCATGGCCATTGGTCGGCTGGACGAGGAGAGCGAGGGGCTACTCTTCCTTACTACCGATGGGATGATGAGCGAGATTATTCGCAGTAAAAAGATTGAGAAGGAGTATTACGCACAGGTAGATGGATTAATTACCGATGAGGCGATAGAGCAACTTCGTGAGGGCGTTGAAATTGGCATCCGCGACGTTAAATACATTACCAATCCGTGCAAAGCTTTTCGGTTGGAGAATGCCCCCAACTTCCAGCCACGCACGCGCAAAATCCGTGACGATCGCCACGGACCAACCTGCTGGATTTCCATTACGCTCACCGAAGGAAAGGAGCGGCAAGTTCGAAAAATGACCGCGGCAGTAGGCTTTCCTACCCTCCGGCTTATGCGGGTTCGCATTGGCGAAATTCATCTCGGCACGCTTGAAGCCTGTAGGGTGGTGGAAGTCGAAAATTTTACAGATGAACCCACGCTGTAAAATATTTTTTAGCTATTTGGTGCCTCAAGAGTCCAATTGCATTGGCTATTGTTTGTCGGACCGATTTTAAGGCTGGAGAACAACGATACGATAATATCGATACATTTACCAGTTGTATTGTAAAAGAATTTTGTGATGATAAAAGAGAATTTAATAGAATACATAGAGAGTGGAATTAAGCAGGGTTGGAATAGCCCAGCCATGACCGACTACAAAAGCGCAACCATTAGCTACGGCGAGGTGGCCAAGCAAATCACAATGCTACACCTTCTCTTCGAACGTAATGACATTAAACCGGGCGACAAGGTGGCGCTGCTCGGAAAAAATTGCACCAGCTGGGGCATTGTGTATTTAGCCACGGTGAGTTATGGTGCCGTAATGGTACCCATTCTCCCCGATTTCCGCCCCGCCGATGTGCTTCATATTGTCAACCACTCCGACGCCACCGTTTTCTTTGTGGCCGACGCCCTGGCAACCCCGCTCAAGTTGGCGCAAATGCCAAATATCAAAACCATAATATCGCTCGATTCAATGCAGGTGATTCAAGCCGAAAGCGATCGAGTAGCAACGGATTTCGCCAACGTCGAAAACCTTTTTGCAACCAAATATCCAAACGGGCTAAGCCCCGAAAACTTTAACCTTCCCACGGTAAGCAACAGCGAACTAGCAGTAATTAGCTACACCTCTGGAACAACTGGTTTTTCCAAGGGCGTTATGCTCGCACTCAACAGCCTCTCGGCCAACATTCGCTACGCCCAAGCCAACATGCCGCTACAAACTGGCGACAAAATTGTTTCCTTCCTTCCACTTGCGCACGCGTACGGCTGCGCTTTCGAGTTTCTGTTTCCCATTACCATCGGTTGCCATATCACATTCCTCACAAAGGTTCCATCGCCTCAACTGGTAATGGAGGCTTTTCAAGAGATACGGCCTAGGCTTATCCTGTCCGTTCCACTCGTAGTGGAGAAAATTTTCAAAAGGCAAATTGTTCCGATTATCACCAAATCGCCCATGAAGTGGTTGTTGAAAATACCGCTCGTAAACACGCTCATCTACCGAAAAATAAATCGCAAGCTTACCAATATTTTTGGCAACAACTTCCACGAGATTGTGGTGGGTGGAGCAGCCTTCAACGCAGGTGCCGAGGCCTTTTTCCGCAAAATAAAGTTTCGCTTTACCGTTGGCTACGGGATGACCGAGTGTGGTCCGCTCATTAGCTACTCTTCGTGGCGCGACTCGCTTCCGTTTTCGGCAGGCAAACCGGTCGATTCCTTAACCGTTCGTATCGACTCCTCCGATCCAATAAACATTGTAGGCGAAATCCGGGTAAAAGGTGACAATGTTATGATGGGCTACTACAAGAACGATGAGGCTACTCGGGAGGTACTCGAGGATGGTTGGCTGCATACTGGCGACCTAGGCCTGATGGACAAGGAAGGGAATATCTTCCTTAAGGGCCGAAGCAAAAGCATGATCCTTGGTGCTTCGGGCCAAAACATATACCCAGAGGAGATTGAGTCGGTGCTCGACAATAAGTTCGGGGTTATGGAGTCGCTGGTAATTATGAACAACGGCCAGCTGCAGGCACTTATCTTTCCCGATTTTGAAACACTAAAAAATAGCAATATTGGACGTGAAGAGGTCGAATCGATAATGAAGAATCACCTGATTGAGGTGAACCATCAACTTCCCGCCTACATGAACCTTTCAAAATTCATCATCCATCCCGAAGAGTTTGAGAAAACGCCCAAGCGCAGCATCAAGCGGTATTTATACTCAACAAACTAGTTGCGTGTAAATACCTACTTGGTGGAAGTTGATGCTAGAAAAATCGAATCACTGCATCGCAACTGAAAGCAAACGCCTATTAGAACTAGTAGATCACTCTTTCTTAAAGTGTTTTATGATCAATTGTTGCAATTCATTCGCTTTGATGGGTTTGGTAGTATAATCGTTACAGCCGGCTACAATTGCCTTTTCCCGATCGCCCTCCAATGCATAAGCCGTTTGCGCAATGATAACAATATCTCTATTAAACGATCGTATTTGCTTAGTGGCATCATATCCGTTCATTTCGGGCATCTGAATATCCATTAACACCAAGTCGATATCCGGATTATTGAAGCATGCGGCCACCGCTTCGGTTCCGGTTCTTACATGAAGAATTTCCTTTGCGAATTCCTCAACAACAACCGAAATGAGTTGGTCCGAAGCTTCATCGTCCTCGGCAATTACAATTTTCAAGTTATTTATCGGCGGTGCTTCAACCAGTGGAGAACTTTCATTTTTCGAACTATTTTTTACGATCGCATCAATATGATAAGGAAGGGTAAAGTAGAAGGAACTACCCTTTCCTTCCTCCGATTCCACCCAAATAGTTCCTTCAAGCATCTCCACGTAAGCCTTACTTATAGATAAGCCTAAACCAGCTCCCTGAAAAGCATTCTTGTCGGTAATATCGGCTTGAATAAACCGTTCAAATATGGCCTGCTGCCGCGCTTTTGGAATGCCGATACCGGTATCCTTCACGAAAAACTCCAGTTCGGATGGGGCATTAGGAACACCCAACGTAACAACGGCACCCCTGACTGTTCGAAGGCGGTAGCCAAATTCGATTGAACCTGTCGGGGTGTATTTTATAGCATTGTTAACTAGGTTTGTGAGGATAGCATACAGTTTCTCGCTGTCGGTTTTAAAGATAGACTCATCAATAGGCAATGAATTGCTGATCGAAAGTCGCAGTCCTTTTGCTACAGCACCGGGGTTGAAGAAGGTATAAACAAATTCAATTTGCTCATTTACATTCGTTTCCTGTATATTAACCTCCATTAGTCCTGATTCAATTTTCGAAACATTAATGATATCATTAATAATATTAAGCATGCGAGTACCGCTTTTTTCGATGATTCGAATATACTTTTGCTGTTTTTCACCGGTAAGATTTGGCCTTTTCAATAAATCGGCAAAACCAAGAATACCATTCATTGGGGTGCGTATTTCGTGGCTCATATTGGCCAGAAAAGCAGATTTTAAACGATCACTCTCTTCTGCACGTTCTTTTGCGTTTCGGAGTTCCTCTTCCGCTTGCCTGCGTTCAGAAATATCCTGGGCAACCCCCCAAAGTTTTACAACTTTATTTTCATTATCGAGCACGGTTTCTCCCCGGACCCACATCCAACCATTGCTTCCGTCCTTTCTCACCAAATTCAATTCAAGCTCATAAGGAACACCTGTTTCCCTTGCTTTTGCAACGGAATCTGATAGGATATTCCAGCTCTCTGGTGTAAAAAACTTCATGTGTTCCGAATATGGAGGCACCGGAAGATTAGAGTCGAATCCATACATTTTGTATAGTTCTTCGGACCAGACAACTTCATCAGTGGCTAAATCCAAGGACCAACTACCTATATGGGTAATTTCCTGTGCCCTTTTTAACTCTTTTTCGCTTCTCAACAATAATTTCTCATCAGCTTTGCGTTTGGTAATATCATGGAGAAAAACAAAAAATAATTTGTCATTTGGCGTATAGTTTACACTTATTTCGAAATCTAAACTGTTTCCATTTTTACATCGGTGTTTGGTTTCAAACCTATCCGTTCCTTGCTTAATAACTTTTTGCATTCGCGTCTCAACAGCACCCTTTTTCTCAATAAGTTCAACATCACTAACCGACATTGCTAACAATTCATCTCGGCTATAACCGGATAATTTGCAGTATGAATTATTTACTTCGACAAAACGACCCTCAAAATCAAGAATCCAAAACCCCTCGGTCGTTGTCTGCAAAATAATGCTCTTTTGGTGTTCGCTGTTTTTTAGCCCCTCTAATGCAGCTTCCTGAACCGTAATATCATGAAAAACACAATGAGTCTGTTTAAAAGATCCATCGGGGAAGTAAGACGACAAACCATTTAAAGAAATGCGAATGTAGGAACTGTCCCTTTTTCGCAACATAAATGGAACTTCCGCTACCGAACCACAGGTCTTAAGAACCGGAAAGTTTTTAGCAAAAGCAGCTTTAGCATCAGGATGTAAAAAACTACCATACCACTTACCAACGACCTCATCAATCGAATAACCAAGCAATTTTAACCAAGCAGGATTCACATCTAAAATTATCCCGTCCTCATTTAACGATTGATAAGGAAGAGGAGCATTCTCGTATAATGATTTATATTTTTCTTGGCTAAAGATCAATTCTTGCTCCTTTTGAATTGATTTTAGAGCAAATGAAAGATCATCTGCAACTTCAACAAGCAACGTTATTTCTTGCTCTTCGAAAAAATTGTATTCAGAAGAAAAAATATTGAAAGTTCCAATTACTTTATTTTCAGACTTTAAAGGCAAGGAAATAATGGATCTATAATCTCTTTTAAGCGCTTCGTTCCGCCAGGGTTCAAAAGATGGATCATTCAATACATCATTAAAAACTGAGTATTTGTTTTCTTTAAATGCTTTTCCCACAGGCCCTTTTCCTGAAGGAGAGTTGTCATCTATAGGAATTTCAAAATTTGTAAGATAACCAGCCTCGTAACCCGACCAGCAAAAGGGTTTTATCGATTTTGACACCTCATCAACCAGCCCAATCCAAGCCATACGGAAACCACCAAATTTTATGGCAATATCACAAGCCTCACAAAAAAGTTTTTTTTGGTCGTTGCTTCTAACAATCAACTGATTAATTTGACTGATTACCGCATAAACACGGTTCATCTTTACTAATTCGTATTGTGCTTTCTCTTTTTCGAAACGAATCTGCACGGATGCTATTACTGTTTGTATCGTTTGAGGTAATCGGTTTATATGACCAGCTGTTTTAATAACATAATCTGACGCTCCACGTTTCATTGCCGCCACAGCAACCTCTTCGGTGCCAGTACCCGTAACTATAATTACAGGAGTGATAGGCGATATTTTTTTCACAACATCAAGCACCTGTAATCCGTCAAATCCCAAGATGTTGAAATCGGTTAAAACCAGATCATATACTTTTTCATGTATTAATTTCTCAAATTCCTTTTGAGATTTCGCTTCTGTGAGTATAAACCCACCATGCTCTTTTTCCAAAGAGTCGCGCACCAATGCCCTGTCTAACGGGTTGTCGTCAACGTACAGGATATGAATTTGTTTGGTCATGGTTGTTGGTTTTTATTGTTCCCAGTCGTCAGTCTTCGGTCGTCAGTTCTCAGTCTTCAGTCTTCGGTCGTCAGTTCTCAGTCGTCAGGCTCCAGTCTCCAGTTCTCAGTCTCCAGTTCTCAGTCTCCAGTTCTCAGTCTTCAGTCTCCAGTTCTCAGTCTTCAGTCTCCAGTTCTCAGTCTTCAGTCTTCAGTCTTCGGTCGTCAGGCTCCAGTCTTCAGTCTTCAGTCTCCAGTCTCCAGTTCTCAGTCTTCGGTCGTCAGGCTTCAGGCTTCAGTTCTCAGTTCTCAGTCTACAGTATCCTGTCTGACTGCTGATTGCTGATTGCTGACTGCCTACTGCTAACTGCCCACTGCCTACTGCCTACTGCGGACTGCCTACTGCTGACTGCGGACTGCCTACTGCTAACTACGGACTGCCTACTGCCTACTGCCAACTGTTACTTGTATTTCCCCGGATTCGTTATCATATCATTTAATAGTCTACCAATTTCTTCTGATTTTTGGGTGAGATCGGTATACGTTTCAATCGTAATATATTTACACGCCATTGAAAAATCGAACCAAACTTGTGTCTCGCTATTCTCCATATCCGAATCAGACATTTTACTTATAAAATGTGCTTCATAACGTCGTTTTCGATATCCCTCACCAATGTTTGAACAAACTGATCGGGATGATCTCCTAATTTGGCTTGTCAATGAATAGATTTCATCCTTAGGGAAACCTTTTGTAATTTCAAATATCTCCATTGCTAAGGTAAAAGCTTTTTTATAAACGATCAAAGATTTAAAACTGCTCATGTTGTGATGTTTTTAAGTGTACAGTTCTCAGTCTTCAGTATCCAGTCTTCAGTTCTCAGTCTACAGTATCCAGTCTGACTGTTGACTGCCGACTGCCGACTGCCGACTGCTGACTGCTGACTGCTGACTGCCAACTGCCCGACTGCCCGACTGCGGACTGCCCACTATTTCCCATTCATCGGAGGTTCAACATTCAACGTAATCCAATAATCGGTGATTTTTTTTACAACTTCCAAAAAATCATCAAATGATACAGGTTTTACTAAATAACTATTGGCTCCGTGATCATAGCTCATAGCTCTGTCGCCTTCTTCTTTCGATGATGTTAGTATTATTACCGGGATTCGTTTTATTCCATCGGTTTTTTTTATTCTTCTAAGCACCTCGAATCCATCAATACCAGGCATTTTCAAATCCAAAAGAATAATGTTTGGCAGGGGATAAGAATTGCGATCGGCAAAATCTCCTTCACCAAAAAGATATTCTAGTGCTTCTTCACCATTATGTGCAACTTGAATTTTATTGTCCAATCGGGCTTCACGAAATGCATCGAGTGTGAGTGCGACATCCATTTTATTGTCCTCGACCAACAGTATTAATGCTTCTTTGTCCATAATACAGATTCTTCTTAAAGTTAAAACTACAGTAAAGAATTTGGAAGCTCAACAGAAAAAGTGCTCCCTTTATTCAGTTCCGATTCAACTGCGATTTTTCCACCAAGCGACGTAACCGCTTTTTTAACTATACACAATCCGATTCCGGTTCCCGGATATTCTTCGCTTGAATGTAAGCGCTGAAAGATATTAAATATTTTCTCATGATGCTCATTCGGAATACCTTGTCCATTATCAATAATTTTAATAATGCTGGTTTCTTCATTTTTATCAACATCAATAATTATTTCAGGATCAACTCCCTTTCGATGATATTTAATAGCGTTTGAAATTAAGTTGGATAAAATTTGACCGAGCAAAGATCGGTCGGCATACACTGTTGGCAGATCAGCGGGAACAACGATTTTAGCGTTACTCTGTAAAATATCTTCATTCAGGCTTTGCAAAACCTGTTCCACGATACCGTTCATCTCTATTGTTTCTTTATCAACGGATTTTTTTGAAAGCCGCGAGAAACGCAAAAGATCTTCAATGAGGTTTGCCATATTTTTGCTTGCTGCCAAAACATATCCAAAGTATTCTTTTCCCTCTTCATTTAAACTGGAGAAGTGTCTTCTCGAAATAATTTCAGAAAAACCCATTATCGATCGCAAAGGAGCCCGGAGATCATGCGATACAGAATAGACAAAAGACTCTAATTCCTTATTCGAGTCTGCCAACTCCTGTGTTCGTATAGTAACTCTATGTTCCAAATCTTTATTGAGTTCTTGAATTTCTAATTGGGCCTTTCTTCTTTCGGTAATATCTAAAGCCGTAAATGCGACCCCTAGTTTTAGATCGCAAATATCCAGAGGTGTAGAACTCATCAAAATATCAATTATTTCGCCATTCTTCTTTTTAAATCTGGTTTCTAAAGTGCCAGTGCCTCTTTCTTTAATCTGTTCATATTTATGCACGCCAACATACTCATATTCTGCTTTATCCGGATAAAGCAGAAGTGAATTGTTACCAATAAGTTCTTCGGCGCTGTAGCCAAGCATATTGCATAAAACATCATTAACTTCAATGAGCACTCTATTAATAACTAAGCCAATTCCTGTTGGGGCAACACGTATAATAGCGCTTAACCGATCTTCACGGTTTTTTAAGGCCACCACTGCTCTATGACGTTCGGTAATATCCACAATATGTGTAATAAAATAGAGCGATCTACCATCATGATCTCTTAATAGTGAAGCTGAAACTTCTGTCCAAATAACTGCCCCATTTTTACAGATATATCTTTTATCGAAACGAAAAACATCTGATTGCTTATCAACCGCTTTTGCCACCGAAGTATTGCTTTTATCAATATCATCGGGGTGTGTAATTTCCTGAAATGTAGTATTAAGCAATTCTTTACTTGAGTACCCAAGCATCTCACACAATTTTGAATTCACTTTTAAAAACTTGCCATCGGTTGCTGTTAAGCACATTCCTACAGCCGAATTTTCAAAGGCAGTACGGAATAGGACTTCACTTTTTGCTAATCGCTCCTGGTTTAGCTTATTTTCTGTGATATCGGTAAATACAGTGGCGAACATTCCCTTTTTGGGCGAAAAAACAGAAATGCTAAAGTGTTTATTTAATGGTGGAAAATAGGTTTCAAATTCAGTGGGTTCTCGTGTATTAGCCACTTTTGAATAAATATCTAAATATGGAGCCGGGGTTATTGCATAAAATTCGCTTGCCAACTGTTTCCTCGCCTTTTCAGCCTGAATGCCAGTTTGCATTTCAAATGCCGGATTCAAATCAATAATTCGATAATCGACTGCCTTATTTTTATTATCATAAATCACTTCGTGTAAAACTACTCCTTCATTCATAGAAGCAAAAAGAGATGTGTATTTGCTTTCGCTTTCAATTAATTTATCTTCCGCTTGCTTACGATCAGTGATATCCATCAAGATTCCGTTAATCTTAACAACTTTACCACCTTCAAATACAGGCTCCCCTATTGTTCTTACCCAAAGGTTTTCCCCGCTTGCATTTACAAATCGCATCTCCAGGTCGTAGGCTTTGCCATCGGTGATGATTTTTGAAAATGCATCGGTGATAATTTCACGTTCATCAGGATGATAAAATTTCATTCCTTCTTCAGTTTCGAAATGAGACCCTATTGGCAGTCCATAAATTTTATAGATCTCATCAGTAAATTTGGATTCACCACTTACTACATTGTATGACCAGCCACCCACTTTAGAGATTTCCTGTGTTTGTTTCAAAAACACTTCACTTTCTATAAGGGCTTTTTCCGCTTGTTTGCGTTCGGTGATATCAAGACCGACCCCAGTAAAGTATGTTTTCCCATTTAAATTCAGCCGCACACCGTTTGAATGCACTAGAAGTTTTCCACCACCCTTAATCAGCAGATTCGCTTCGACCTCGCCATATCCTGTAGTCATAACCTCTTCAATTGACGCCGCTACCCGAATTGCATCATCGCCTTCGAACCATTTCGAGATATTCATGTGAGACAGTTCTTCCGCAGAATAACCGGTCATCGTTTCATGTTTTTTATTCCATCTGATCAGATTTCCCTGATCATCATAGACATAAAGATATCCAGGAAGACTTTCCAAAAGAGCTTCGATAAAAAGTTTCTCTTGTGCGAGGGCTTCTTCGGCCTGTTTTCGCTCAGTAATATCAAAAGCTGTGCCTCTGGTACCGCTAATTTTTCCATTTATATCACGTACCTGTTTGGCATTAAAAATCAATCTAATTTCTTTTCCATTTTTCCCGAGATGAACTGTTTCCAATCCTTTAACTGTATTACCGTCCAAAAGCCTTTCAAATTCCTTTAAATCACGGTCGGCCCATTCTTTGGTTTGAAAATCAACAAACCTTTTACCAATCATTTCTTCAATTTTGTATCCAAATACGTCCTCCCATGCAGGATTAAGATAAGTATATCTCCCATCGGCATCGGCTTGCCAAATAAGATCCTGAGCGGTTTCAACCAGATCGTGATACAATTCCTGCGATTCTATTAGAGCACTATTCGCTTCCGTTTGCTTTATGTTTCGTAACCCAACACTAGAAATTATTTGAATTAACTCTTTTAAAAACAGAGTCAGACTATTCAATCGTTCTTCGGTAATTACAGGTACGTTTTCTAATGCCTGCAGATATTCAACCTCGTCAAATCCATATTTTTTGGCTTGATCTATAAAAAACTTAACATCGGGTTTTTCGAAGAAAAATTGTCCCGTAAAAAAATTGCCATAATGAGTTCCGTCGATTATAATGGGGAAAGCATAATCGTACATTCCGTTCATGCATTTGTAACGAACGCCGGGATTGGCTTCGTGAATATGACTGAGAATATACGAATCGCTAATTGCACATTTTTTACAGGACTCGGGGTTCACTCTGTGAAACTTAGTGCAGATATCCTGCCACCCCGAAGCAGTGAGAATATTACCTTCCAAATCGAGTATTGCAGTTGTAAAGGAATACACTTCATTCATCATATCCTGAAGCGATTGAAACTGCTTGATGTCTATTAAATCCTGAAGTTTATGTTTCATTCGAAAAGGTGGTATTAATTGACTAGTAATGCGTTCTCAAGGCCAAATTTTTTGCCAAAATCCAGAAAGATTCCTCACTCAATCGTAAACCAGAATATCAAGCATGGCAACAATCTTCACCGTAAACTCTTGCCCAAAGCCATACTTGGCAAAGCGAACAAATAATACAACGAATAAAGGTCAATTTTTCATAGCCGATATATTTTTGTTCTTAAAGGTATGAAAGCCATAAACAATAATCAATAGCAGAACCTTTTTGATACCGAAAAGAGCTTATATACGACAATCCACAACGCAAATAACTGCTAAATATCAAATCATTAACATGTATAGTCGCGTATTAAAAAAAAATTAATCGATGAAAAAAAGAGATTTTAAATTTTGGCAACGCCCCGAAAGACTATCCAGTTCATTCAGCCTCATTTCTCTGAGCAATTGATGCCAAATCAATTTAATGGAGTTAACCCAAGATAGACTTGCGAGTTGAATTCTTACAATGTTAAACGCGAAATCCTTGATTCCTTCATAGTTTTATTTTGGTGTACATCAGCTATCTTTGTTGCTCTTCAAAATTATTAGCCATGAATATCACCATCGCCGAGCCCATTGGTCTAACCACCGAGAAATTGGATCGTTTCAAGAACCACCTCGAAGAGCATGGACACGCACTCTCTTTTTTCAATACTCGCCCAGATAGCAATACCGAGCTGCTCGAGAGGATAAAAGCCGCCGATGTTGTAATTATCAGCAACCTACCTTTACCGGGCGAGGTTATCCGGCAATGCCCTGCACTTAAGTTTATCAACATAGCCTTTACTGGCACCGACCATGTGGACAAAACCGCATGCAAGGAACTTGGCATCACCGTATGTAACGCAGCCGGCTATTCCACCAATGCCGTGGCCGAACTAGCCATAAGCAGTGCAATCTCCCTCTTGAGGAAAACAGTGGAGATGGAGCGAAACCTACGCTCCGGATTGGACAGAAAGGGGTTTCTTGGCGGAGAACTCTCGGGAAAAACAGTTGGAATTGTTGGACTTGGAGCTATCGGAGAGCGAGTAGCTGCACTGGCACTGGCCTTTGGGTGCAAAGTATTGGCATACAATCGAAGTAAAAAAAACATACCCGGAGTTTCTCAGGTATCATTAAGCAGGTTGCTCGTGGAGAGCGATATTGTTTCGCTACACGTTCCGCTCAATTCCGAAACCACAGGAATGATAAACAGTGAATCATTCCAAATGATGAAACCATCGGCACTGCTCATAAATACCGCAAGAGGGAACGTGGTGGATATTCCCGCATTGGCTGCCGCGTTAAAAGCCGGAACCATTACTGGTGCCGCCATCGACGTTTACGAAAAGGAGCCTCCTCTTGAAAAAGCGCACCCGATGATGGATGCACCCAACACCATTCTTCTGCCCCACATTGGCTTCGCCACCAATGAGGCCATTGATATTCGTTCCGAGATAATTATTGAGAATACTGTTGGCTGGCTAAATGGAAAGCCAATGAATGTAGTATGATATAAAAGGAACGGGGGACCAGTAATAAAAAAGGGTGTCGTTTGTAACGAACACCCCGATATCGTAAGTACGAATAACCGTTTACCTCTTTTCCACCGCCCTTTTCACAAGGTGGTGAATGTCGGCCCAACGCACATCGTCCATTTTTGGTCCAAGTACCTCAATCACGTTAGCAGCCAAGATAGACCCGATGGTGCCACAAATATCGAGCGGGTAACTCTTCAGTAAACCATAAATGAATCCGGCCGCGTAAAGGTCACCGGCTCCAGTAGAGTCGATAGTTTTTGCTTCCACCGCTTCCACCTTGTGGGTAATACCATTGGCGCGGATATACGATCCGTTTTTACCAACCTTGACAACTGCAATTTCACAACTATTCGAAATCTCAACCACCGCATCGGCAGGCTCCATGCCTGTGTAGGCTTTAGCCTCCTCCTCGTTAGCAAATACTATATCAACATATTTTTCAACCACATCTTTTAGGAAGCTGAGGTTTCCCTCCACCACGTTGTAGCTCGCCAAATCGAGGGTAATCTTCAACCCTTCGGCCTTAGCCAACTCCATGGACCGACGAACCAATCCTTGGTTTTGAACAAGATACCCTTCGATGTGAAAGTATTTATACCCATGGAACATCTCCTTCGTAAGATCGCTTGGCAACAACTCAATAGCAGCGCCAAGGTAGGTTGCAAATGTCCGCTCCGAATCCTTACTGATTAGCGCAATAGCGACACCCGAAGGTGCATTGCCTTCAAGGAGAATGGGATTAATCTGGGATTTAATTAAATCGTTTTTGAAAAACGTTCCGGTTTCATCTCGGCCCACCTTACCAATGTAGCCGGTTTTCACCCCGAGCATAGCCAACCCATTTATGGTATTGGCAGCAGAGCCACCACTAGCACGTGTGCGCTTTAAGCCGCTGGTTGCTTTTAGCACTCGCTCCATGGCCTCTTCATCCACAAGCTGCATGCTCCCTTTTGGTAAACCCAAAACACTTAAAAGATGATCGTTTTCAAGCGAAGTAAGCAAATCTACCAACGCGTTCCCTAAGCCAATAACCTCTCCGTTCATTGCTGCAACATTCATTATCAAAAAACGCACAAAGGTAAACCGATCCCCTTAAAGAAAAAACCGTTTCGCGCTTTTTCATAAATTCATTGGTTCAAGGCAGGAATACCGAAACTCATTTCAACTACTCTGGCAGACCGCTTCCCAAGCAGAATAAGAGTTTTATGAACTATTATCAGTAACGATGAGGTGTTAATATCCTGTTATAATTTTGACGATGATTCAACTATTTTGATCATCGGCCCACCAACTCACTCTTGAATCGGGTTACAACCAAGAAATCAAATACTCATCAAAATCCGCTCCGTTGCGCACCTCCTTATTAAGATCAACCCGAACACCAGAAACCCCTGATTTTCTTATAAGTGCATCGAGTAGCCCAACTTGCATAACTGCGTTAAAGTTCTGAGTCTTCCGCATTAGGATAGATTTATCGGTATGGCTAACAATTTCCCAACCGCGCTTTTTGGGGTCCTGAACACCCTTATGGGCAGTAATAATCAGCGCCTTCATCACCTCAATGGGCGAACTTTTTCCGGCAATCATATTATTGGTGACCATGGTATCGTAGGTCGACGTCCCAATATTCCGCCCAATCCGAATAAGGTTAAACTTCCCAAGTTTGTTCTCAATCCAATCGCACATCTTAATGTAGACATCAATAGGAATCTTATTTGTCGGTTTTGCCAAATCAAAGCCAGCAGCCAGATCAAAAAGCTCCTTGTAATCCTGTTTTTTATCTTGGTAATTTTTTAAAACGTCCTCAATGGCACCTGCCACTAACGTTACGCCTTCGGTTGATTTGTCCATGATTAAAGAAAAATAATTACAACATTAAAATTACACAACCCGTTAAGTTTACTTCCATCTCAAATGTCGTAAGCGACACCAACTCTATTCAAGTCAATTGACCAAAAACAGAACACCCAACAGTGCTTTGTTTTTGCGTTCCGTTGAGAATCCAAAAAAAGACAACAAAATCAGCCAATTTTGAAAAAGACAGTAAATATAAAACATTTTTTTCTCTATCAAACAGTTAATCTTCATTTCCCTGTGGCATAAAGTTTCAATTCTACGAAAAAGACAAACGCCAAAAACAAGCCATTGATTCAAATTTAGAGGATTAGACAAAAATGGCAAAGCCAATTTTCACCTGAAACTTTGATGAAATAAAAGCAAGACATAGAGACGCCTGCCGATAAAACAGATTCCCGTCCAGCAACAGCAGGGCTAATCAATAAGAGGAATCAGCGATACAAAAAATAGCTATTATGGCCTCAACTAGTTTTTAATATATCTCACGCTAAATCCATAAGCGGTAGTAAAGTAAGTCAAGGTGATGTAATCATTCTTGTCGGTGATATACATATACCATGCATGGGTGCTGTCGTACCTCGTGGAGGACCAGTAGCTGCCATAAGTACCAACAAGCCCAAAACCAGCCGATTGGATACGATTACCACCCAAGGGCAGCATCATCGCTGACTTACCGCCAATCTTGAGTGCTTTTCCGGCCACATCTTCGCCGCCCAAAAAATTGGCTAAAACAGACCACTCGGCACTCGAAGGCAAGTGCCAACCCTTGGGGCAAGCCTTTAGCGCAGCCTCATAGGTGTAGAGCCGCCCATACTTTTTGCAATTTTCGGGGTTGTTGTCGTAGCACCAACTGCCGGGAACCTCAACGCTTAAATTTTTGGCCATCCAAACCTGACTGCCAATCTTAATCGTTTCAAAATCTTGAGCCGTAACTATGCCAGTGCATCCAAACGAAAGCATAGCAAACAAAGCGGAATAGAAAATTCGATTCATGAATTTATGTTATTACGAATAATTACAATTAGTTCAACTTAACATGAAGGCCCATCTCCAGTTCTTCAATGCGAGCCTGATAGTATTTCTCCTTGCGGTTCAACTCCTCCTGAATGGATGCCATCTCCTCGATGTTTTGCTGCATCTCCTCCTCCTTCGACTTCATATCCTCGGTTTGAAATTGAGATTCCTGCAAGAGCCGCTTTGTTTTTTCGTTGACCTGAATACTCCAAATGGTACTGGCGATATTCTCGGCCAGTTTTTCCACAAAACTTATCTGATACGCCTCTAGCTCAATAAATAAGGCAATTTCGAGAATGGCCTCTATCTTGTCATTAATCTTGGCAGGAACGATTAGGATGCATCTTGGATTTGCATCGCCAAGACCCGAGGATATCTTCACATAACTTTCGGGGACGTCATTCATGTAAATGCTCTCCCCCTCAAAATAGCATTGGCCAACAAGCCCCTCACCTACCTCTATTCGCTTATTTATATGCTTAAGTCGATCATAGGCATAGCAGGCCATGAGTTCAATATACTTCGTTCCCTCCTCATCGATATTCACAATGTACAACCCGCCCTGGTTGGCCTTTAAATACTTCACCAAGTTTGAAATAATGCTTTGCGAGATGCCCTTTAGGTCACCATTGCCGCGAAGATAGTTCGAAAACATGGCCAGCCCCTCGGTTGCCCAACTGCGCTTTTCATCCTCCAACTTGGCAAGTCGCTCATCCTCTGTAAACTTGTAAAGTTGCTTTTGAACGTTGGCCAACGATTTCCCAATCATGTCTTTTTCGGAACTTAACTCAATCTCGTTACTGAGGTTGAGTCTGGCAATCTCTTCTATTTGGTGAAGGGTAATCTCCAACTTGTTCACCATCTTCCCAAAGGTTCCAACAATCTCCTTAAGCAGGTTATTCTTTCGAATTTTTTCAAGGTTGATGTTCAAGTCGCCATGCGCAATTTGGTCGGCCGACCGCTGAATTTCAATTAGCGGATTATAGACCTGCCGTATGAAGTATCGAAGTATTAAAACAATGGCAACAACTATAAATAAGAATAGAAACACAATGGAGTAGCGAACACTCTCGGCAATGGATAGCGACCTAGCCTCAATAATCTTGTTCAGATGGTTCATATTGGCATCGAGGGCTTGAAACGTAGCAGCTAACTTGCCCTTAAGCCCATCCTTATCGGACAACCCAATTTCCTTCTCTATTCCAACAATCTTTTCAAAGGTGCTCACATAACCCCTCATGTTCTTTAACAACGTCTCTTTGCTGAGGCTCGCTGCCGATGTAGTTACATTAAACGATTCAACATCCGAAAGAAACAGGGCCGATTCCTCTTGGAAACTCTGAAAAAAGCGCAGATCGCGCTTCTCCTCAAAATCAGCCTGACATCTTTTTAGGAAAACAACGGGAACCATGTTTACCGGCAAATCGCTAAACTCCACCGCCTGCAATGCAACGTTCATTTGATTGGTAAGGCCGGTGGAAGGATTTTCCTTAACCGTGTTAAGGTTGATAATCCTATGAAACATTGCCTTATATTTCGCTACATCGGTTAAGATTTGCTGCACTGCCACCTCCTGACTACTACTCAGTATCGAACTCATAACCTGGTTGGTAATAATATTCTTTACCTGTAAGAGCGTAGTATCGAATTGGTTCTTTGTTAACACAGCGGTTGATGCTCCCCCGCCGGAAAGCGCTGCCTGCAGAAATTCCTTCTTATCGAGGTCGGCCTTGTTAACAAGGTTAAGCGCTTTTTGCACCTCCGCCGTTAGCTGATACGCCCTATTAATTTTCGAAATGGAGTTAACCACATACAACCCTATTGCGGCAGCAATCATAACAAACACAAGGGCAAACGCCAGCAATTTTCGCTTTGGATTATCCTTAAAAAGATAGTTTAAGATAGTCATCATCGGATTTGGTTTAGGATAGACAAAAGTATTTCCAAAACCCCACTATCGCTTTAAGCCAACATTAAGGATTTAAGAAGAAATAGGTGTAGCGCGGTTGTATTTTCGACCATTTCCAATTCTGAAAAAATCCATGTCATTCAGAAAAGCATATTCCAGTGCCATAATCTAAAGATTCAGTTGAACCCACAATCTCGCTTGTGATTTTTTTTGAAAAAATTATTGCTCTTACCAAAAAAACAAATAAGACAAGCCACCGCATAGTATTAAGGAAACGAAGCGTTGGTAATCTGAAATTTACACATACAAACCAGAGTGTGTATTTGGGATTTTTGCCTTAAAAACCAACAGCGACAAGCAACGCGAATAGAAAAAATTCAAAATATTTACGGTTTTTTTCCAGCACCTCTTGCAGGATATAAAAAAACCTGCTACTTTTGCCACGCAATAACAGGAAAACATTCCTCTTTAGCTCAGTTGGTTAGAGCACCTGACTGTTAATCAGGGGGTCTTAGGTTCAAGTCCTAAAAGAGGAGCAAAAGCCCTAACGAAAGTTAGGGCTTTTCCTTTTTACATACCCATCCATATCATTGACAACCACGTCGCACATGGGTATCACCAACCAAAATAATTGCAGTAGTTTCCCCGTTCCTGCGTCTCCAACCCGCATCAGAATAGCCAATCACTGTGCAGATCCATCGGATCCTTGGATAAAGGCCTGGTAATATTTTTAGATTCCGGTGAGTGTTGACATGTGAAAGAGTATTGTTGTTTTTAAAAAAAGCAAGGCAGCCAAAGAATGGCTGCCTCACATAACCTATAACCTATCTGAAACTATTTCACGTGGTTGAAAGTATTCCCCAAAACATTTCCTGAGAAAGTATTGCCACTACCATTAAAGCTGCCTCCATCAATGGTATAAATCCCATAGTGGCTTGAATTTTTAATGTTGCAGTTATTCATCGTTACTGCACTATTTTCTATTGAAACATTTCCAAGATAATAGCTATCATATCCACCATACTCTACGGTGGTATAACTCATTGAACAAGCCGACGCAGAACCTAGGAATAATATACCACTCCAGTTACCGGCTACGGGTGATGCAGCGGCAGAACTAAACTTAATAGGATCGGATGCAGTTCCTTCTAACTTTAAGGTGCTTACTATTCCACCGGAGTAAGTGCCAACCGTGAAGAACAGACCCTGTCTGTTAAAAAGGAAGGTATTACCGCCTTTTATAGTAAGCGATCCATACACATACAAACCCTCTTCCATGTAAAAGGGAACAATTTGCTTTTCCCATGTTCTATTTTGGAAGTTAGTAGCGCTATGATCATTATCCACACGAATACCAAAACCTGTGCCTGCTGTAATTGCATTGTTTATGCCTAAAGTATAAATTGCTTCGGCATAAATATTAATTGGATGTGATGCAATATTGGAAATTATATTATTAGTAAACGCCACAAACTGTCCTACTAAACCACTATATGCCAAATCAATTCCATAGTTATTTCCATTTCTAATAGTGCAGTTGGTCATTGCAATAGAAGAGCCTTCTACAATTATCGATGCATTATCTTTACCAGCATACTCAACAATACAGTAGCGCATTGCAGTGTTTGGTTGGGTTTTATCGCCAAAATATAGTCCAATCCAGTTCCCTGCCGTTGGTGAAGTTGCGGCTGAAGTAAAGGTAATTGGGTTGGTTGGCGTTCCTTCTGCAATAACGGTTGTGTTGTTGTTTCCACCAAACTCAATAGCACCACTTGAAGAGAACTTATATACCGATCCGGCCTCCATCGTTAAACTGCCATTCACTCGAACATAATCATTGACGAAGTATGGGACGCTAAGCTTTTTCCATGTTGCACTCGCTAACGAATAATTGTTTACTATTTCAACACCCTTTGTGGTCGAGGTCAACTTGTTGTTGGGATCAATAAAGTGAACACTGTTACTGTTTGTGATAATGGTATGGTCTCCACAATCCTTAATTTCATTTGCGGTAATATCGGGGGCAGAAGCAGTGTGATTGTAATTGCTCATATCAATGCCCTTGGTCTGAATCTTCTGAATTAAGCAGTTGTCTATTTTCAACCAGGTATTGTAAACGTTTACTCCAACAACAGCCAGCTCAACAATGCAGTACTTTAGAGAAGATACTGATGATTTGTTCGATGTTTCAAATCGAAGACCGGCCCAATTCCCGGGAGTTGCATTTACGTCGAACGCGGTAAAATGAATCTTTTGCGTTGGATTGCCTTCAGCTAGCAACGAACCATTTTGATTCTGCCCAACTACCAATTCGGCATCCGGTTTAAAGCGAATCCATGTTCCGGGTTGAATTACCAAATCGGCATCAACGTAGACGGTCCCCTCAACAATGTAGCTATTAGTAGAGAGCCATGTTGTATTTGTTGTAATGTTAGAGTTCACAATTACAACATCATTAGCAGCTCCTACAAGAACATAAACCACCCAAGTGACGTATTCCCCTTTCGAAGTTTTCACCACATAGTTTACCGGAGATGAGAAATTTTGAGTTGCACCGGACACTGGTGCCACCGTTGCACCTTCCGATAAGGTAATCTGAGGAACTAGCGCAACCAATGAAGTTCCGGCCGGAACAAATACATAAACCTCTCTTGACTCTTTATCAATCGACGAAGTTGCGCCGGTTATTCCCGAAAATGAAAACGAGAGAATCTCTCCTTCCCCATTTCCTGTAGGTTTTTCCTCTTCTTTCTCGCAAGAAGTAAAAGCAACGAGCCCCAATAGAAGCATTGTTGTAATGGTAATAATCTTTTTCATAGTCTGATTTTTTATGGGTTTGTGGCAAAAATATTGCATTGCAAGGCCACCCTCAGGCTATTAATAGATATGCATGTATTTTTTCGAGATGCGCTAAGTTAATTCATAGATGCGCTAAAGACTTATATTGGCTAGTTCGTTGAGAACTTGCTGGCGCTTACGGCTTGCAACAGGTACGGTGGAGCCATCAACCATCACAAGACTCCCGCCATCGCGCTTATCGAAATGGTCTACACAATCGATATTTACCAAATGGCTCTGGTGAACACGAATAAAGCCATACCCCGAAAGCAACTCCTCATACTCTTTAATGGCTTTCGTGATCAGTATTTTCTTTTTATCGTGCAGAAAAAAAGTGGTATAACTCCAATCGGCTTCGCATCGAACAATTGAACTTAGAGTGGGCACAAAGACACTATCCGCAGTGCGAAGCATCAATTTTTTTTCGTGCTTATCGGCCGAAAAGTTATTTACCATCAAGCGATATGATTCCTCCGATTGGCCTGCACTACTAATTAGAGCTTTCGATACTGCCGCCGAGAACTCAGCAGGTACAACAGGCTTCAGCAAGTAATCGAAGGCGCTAAACTTAATTGCATCCAGCGCATACTTATTAAATCCTGAAACGAAAATCAGTTTGAACGGAATAGTAGGTAACTGCTTCAGCAAATCGAAGATAAGACCATCAGCCAACTCAACATCTAGAATGGCAACATCGGGAACCAAATTCTTCAGCAGCTGCAGTCCCGACTGAACGCCATCGGCCGAAAAAACCTGCGCCCCAGGATATTGGCTACACAGCAAACTTTGTAACACATTCCTTGAAGCGGAATCATCATCAATAATAGCGAAAGTAGGCATCTAATTGGTTACTATTTCTTTGAAGTATTTGGAACAACAAAAACAACCTCTACTCCTGTCAGGTTTATATCAATAGTCTTTCGATCAATAACTTCAAAGGTAAACCTTTTCTTGCTTGTAATACAAGCTTTCATCAATCGCTCCTTAACCAAACCGATGGCTCTCGATTGGTGACCATTCTCAAGGGCAGCGACCATTCCTGCTCCATTGTCGAGAACGGAAACCCGCACACCCTCCGAAACTGGTGAAAACGAGACTTCAATTATGCCCCGACGTCCAAGAGACTTTACGCCATGCTCCACTGCGTTTTCTACAAAGGGTTGAACCAACATCGATGGCACCTCAGTGTCAAACAGATCAATAGTTTGGTCGACCTTTACTGAATAATCAAAGCTGTTGTCGAGGCGTAATTGCTGTAGGCGCAGATAATTATTGATATACTCGACCTCCTCTTCTAGCGACACTTTATCATTAATAGAAAATTCAAGTGTAGAGCGCATCAGCTTGGAGAAGTAGCCAATATAAGATGCAGCCTCATTCGGAGTTGCTTTCATTACATAATTCTGAACGGCAGCCAATGCATTCGAAATAAAGTGCGGATTAAGTTGGCTACGCAACAACCGCTGCTCCAACGATATCTCCCTCAACTTATTCTTAGTTTTATTCTGCCGCAAGGCCAACACCACAAACGCCAAGACAAAAAGAGCAAGCAAACTGCCAAAGTATATTTGCCATCTCTGTTTGACAATAAGTTTACTCTTCAGAACATTTTCGCCCGATAGGCTATTTATCTTCTCCTGCTTTTTCTCGACATCAAACTTTACATTCAATGCATTCAAATTCTCCTCCGAAGTGATTTTAAATATTGAATCGCTGAGAATCTTATACTCTTTCAGAAAACCAAGCGCTTTGGTGAGATCGCCTTTCGCCTCATATAGTGTTGAAAGTTCCCGCACAGATTCAGCTGAAATTTTCAAAAAACCATTTTCGACTGCGATTTTATTGCTTTTGAGCAAATAAAACTCCGATTGTTTCAAATTATTCACATAATAATAGACCTGTCCAAGCAGCAACCTACTTTTGGCTACTCCTTCGGCATCGTCCACTTTTTCTCTAATTGTCAACGAGCGATGTCCATTTTGAAGAGAAAGATTATACCTTTTCAGCCCACTATAATCAGAGGAAATATTGTAATACAATAACGAAGTAAGGTATTCATCTTTATATTGTTGCGCAATTCTAAGTGCACCAAGATTCATCTTCAGCGATTCGTTGATTTTTCCAGTGTTTCCATATACAGAGGCGATATTGATTAGGCTTGATGCATACTTAAGGGAATCACCCATGTCGAGATAAATCTGTGATGATTCTTGGTAAAAAGTTAGCGCATCCTTGTCCTTATTACTATCGGTATATACGCTGCCGATATTTTGCAGAATAAGAGCAACATACTTTTTGTTATTTATCTGTTTCGACAAATAGAGTGCCGCGGTATAATGCTTTATAGCCAAAGGGAAATTGCCAAGTGTTTGGTATAATAACCCAAGATTAGTAAACGTTGATATTTGCCGAGAAGTATCTCTGTATTCCTTTGCAACAGCCAACGCTGCAAAGTAATTATTTAGAGACTTTACATACTGTCCATCATAAAAATAGGCCAGCGCTAAATTTGATTGACTGGCGGCAGCCTCTGCTTTGTTTCCTAATTTGGTGTAGTTATCAATCGCTTTTTGCAGGTAAATAGTCGCGCTATCCGTTTCTCCTAGATTATTAAAAATAGTCCCTAGGCGATTGTAGCAAGCGGCAACCTTCTCTCTGTCGTTACCATTAACACCGAGTAGTAGTGCTTGCTTCATAAAATAAAGAGAAGAATCAAACTCGGAACTATGGTAGAACGCCATCCCCTTTGCCTTATAAACTTGATATAACAATTCGCTATCGCCAACTTTCCTGGAAAGCAAGAGCGCTTTTTGTGCCCAAACCTTTGCTTCCACTATTGAAACAAAAATGTAAGCATCGCTTAACTTACAGGCCCGCTCAACATTTTCCTTGGTTTCATATCCCGTAAATGTTCTCGTTAAACTATCGATAGGTGAAGCAATGGCGCCTCGCGCAAATAGTAGAAAACTGAGAAGCAAAAACTGTTTCATCAATTAGGATTTTAATTTTACGGAAGATACTAATTAATAACCAGATGTATATATTCCTTACAAAAACTAACCGTTAATGGTCGAAACAAGGAGTGCTGCTTGCTACCAAGAAAAGCATTAGATAATAATGACTAAAAGAAATAAGCCCAATGGCACCACGGTAGTAAAACATTTCATATTTTTAACCGGAGATGATAACTTCAATTGCATCGCCAATTTTGTTTATATTTCGCCCTGATAGTTTGGGCAGTAAAACCCTTACGCTATCATGCTTTTTTTTGTAAACCGAACATAATCCTCGGGAAGATGATATCATTCAAAAAATTAAAGCTCTCCACCAAAATGCTGGTGCTGGTTATCCTTACCGGCACATTGGTGATCGTTATGTTAGGCATTTCTGTTGGCTATAAAATTCGCCAGATGGCCGTAAACGGTGCAATTGCGGCGGTTACCCTCGAAGCCGAAAAGCAAGCAGCGCTTATACAAGCCGATCTCGAAGGCGATCTGGGCTTTACCCGTGCAATGGCTCAGTCAATGAGTGGTTTCAATAAATTAGCGCCATCACAGCGCGATTCCATCTACCTCGATGTATTGCGTACTGCCAAAAAGAAAAATAGTAAATACCTCTACACATGGATGAGTTGGGAATATTCTGCTCTGTATTCCGGCTACACTAAAGATTATGGAAGAGTTGCCACAACTGTTTACGAAGATCATGGAGATATTTTAAGCAGTGTAGAACTCAAAGATACAGCAGGAAACATACTCACCAGCAGCTACTACAAAATAAAAACAGAGAACAAGCAAGCAATTATCGACCCATATCCATACGCCATAAACAAGGGACCAGAAATTCTACTTACCAGCATTTGCACGCCCATAAATAGCGGAAGCAAGTTTGCCGGACTGGTTGGGGTAGACATTATTTTATCGAAGTTTCAGGACTTAATAGTCACCATAAAGCCTTATGAAGGCACAGTGGCATTCTTGATAGGTAACGACGGTACTATTATTGCCCATACTGACCCATCGCTGGTAGGAAAGAAATTGATGGAAGTGTACCCGCAAATCACATCTGAACACAAACTCGACAAAAGAATTACTGACGGTTTTGGTACCGAGTTTTTCTCCGAGAACAACGAAAGAAACGACTACACCGTTCTTCGACCAATTAAAGTAGGTGAAGCCAAGCAATCTTGGTCTCTTGGGCTTTTCGTCCCAGTTGATGAGATTATGAAACCAGCCACTGACTTGCTCTACTTTTCGTTTTTTGTAATTATACTTGGCCTAGGAGTTCTTGGAATTGTTGTTTGGCTAATTGCCCGAAACATCATAAATCCATTGCTCTCCATCCGAGATTTACTCAACATTATGGCCAAGGGCGATATTGATGCCGATAAAAAGGTTGTTATAACCACCGGCGATGAGCTGGAAGAGCTGGGCAACTCCATGAACAACCTCATCGATGGCCTCAACAACGCTGAGGTATTCGCACGGGAAATTGGCAACGGCAACCTCGATGCAGAATTTAAGCTGCTAGGGCCTCAAGATTTATTGGGACAATCGCTGCTCGATATGCGACACAGCCTAAAGGAAGCAAACCAGAATGAACTTCTCCGAAAAGAAGAGGAGCAACGCCAAGGCTGGGCCACAAGCGGAATGGCCCTCTTCGGAGAAATTCTCCGCCGCAACAACGACAATATCGAAGAACTTTCCTACGAGATTATTCAAAATCTAGTAAACTACCTTGGGGCTAACCAAGGGGGAATTTTTGTCATAAACGACACCGATCCAGACCACTCCTTGATTGAAATGACAGCCAGTTATGCCTACGATAGGCGTAAGTATTTGGAAAAAACTATTGAGTTGGGCGAAGGCATGATAGGTCGTTGCTTCCAAGAAAAGAAGCGCATCTACATGACTAAAGTCCCCAACAACTACATCTCCATTACATCCGGATTAGGGAAAGAAAATCCCGCTGAATTGCTTCTCATTCCAATGCAGGTAAACGAAACCATTTACGGTGTTATTGAAATTGCAGGATTCTCAGAGTTTTCGGAGCACCAAATAGCCTTTGTGGAAAAGGTATCCGAAAGTATTGCAGCAACAATCTCCACAGCAAAAATCAATATTCGCACTTCCGAATTACTTGCAAAAGCTCAGCAGCAAGCCGAAGAGTTGGCTGCTCAAGAGGAGGAGATGCGCCAAAACATAGAGGAGCTTCAAGCCATTCAAGAGGAAACCGAGCGTAAGCGGCACGATCAAGAGAGCTTAAAAGACCAAATGAGGCACGAAAAAGCTCTCCTGGATGCCCTCATGCTCAACATCCCCGACTTTGTTTACTTCAAGGACAATAACAGCCAGTTTATTCGAATTAGCAAATCGATGGTGAAACTATTCCAGGCCGAATCAACCGAAGACCTAATTGGAAAAAGCGACTTCGATTTCCACTCCAAGGAGCATGCTCAAAAAGCATTCAATGAGGAGCGAGAAATCATGACCACCCTAAAACCCGTGCTCGACCATGTGGTACACGAACAGTTCGACGATGGGCGTGAGCAGTGGGTATCAACAACTAAAATGCCCCTATTCGACGATCTTGGAGATGTGGTTGGGGTTTGGGGTATTAGCAAAATTGTTACGGAACTAAAACAAGCCGAAATAATTGCAAACGAGAAGGCAAATGAAGCCGACACCCTGCGCAAAAAAGTGGAAGCCCAAGATAATGAATACAAAGCGCTAGCCACGGCAATCAATATTAACACATTAGTAGCCCACTACTCAACAAAAGGAATCCTAATCTCCGCAAACAATGCTATGCTGGAGTTGCTTGGAAAATCGTCCATTGATGTTTTGGGAAAACACCAGAACGAGCTCTTTGCAATGAACGAAACAGCAGAAGCACAAAAGGAGTTCTGGGCCGACTTGCTAAGAGGTATCGTTGTAAACCGGAACTACACCGGGACACAAAATGGTAAAAAAATAACCCTCAGCGAAACCTACTCACCTGTAACCAACAGCGAAGGCATTGTTGAAAAGGTAATTTGCATTGCTGTAAAAAACGGATAATTAACGATTATTTGAATTGTAATTCTCCACAAATCATTCGTAACTAAAAACTTGAGCAGCCGTTGTATACTTAAACCAGCGGCTGCTTTTTGCATTCATACTATGTACGTTGTTGTAGATATTGAAACCAGCGGTGGAAATCCCCTCCACGACCGAATAATTGAAATTGCCGCCTATCTGTACGATGGTGAGACCGTAATAGACGAATTAGTTACCCTTATCGATCCGGAAACAAACATTCCGCCATACATAACCGCGCTTACCAGCATAACCAATGCCATGGTAGCTAACGCACCAAAATTCTACGAGGTGGCAAAAAAACTTGTTAAACTCACCGAAGGTGCAGTTTTTGTTGCCCATAATGCTCCCTTCGACTACGGTTTTGTTAGAAATGAGTACCGCAGACTGGGATATACCTACAACCGCTCCACTCTATGCACCGTTCGTTGGACCCGCAAGCTAATTCCGGGGCTTCCATCCTACAGCCTAGGCAACCTATGCCAATCGCTCCAAATTCAGCTCGAAGACCGACACCGAGCCTCGGGTGACGCATTAGCCACCGTAAAGCTTCTTCGACTATTATTGGAGAAGAACAAGGGCGAAGAGATCATTCCAGTTAACGGGAGTGTAGTGTCGCGCGAAAAGTTACACCCCAACATTACCTCAACGGTGTTAGGAGCCCTCCCCGACGAAACCGGGGTTTACTTTTTCTGGAACGACAAGGGTGAAATCATTTACATTGGAAAAAGTCTAAACATCCGCAGCCGTATAGCACAACACATTACAGGCGCAAAATCGCGTAGAGACACGGAGATGGTCAGTGCCACGGCCGATATTACTTGGGAGATAACCGGAAGCGAAATGGTGGCACTCCTGTTGGAGTCCTATAACATCAAGCAGGAAATACCGGTTTACAACCGCGCTCAACGGCGAAAAGGAACCAGCAGTAGCCTATTCGCAACCACCGATTCCAATGGATACCTCAACCTCAAGATAAGCACAAAACCCGAAGAGGGAACTGTAATTTCCTCTTTTGCCTCTATCGCCGCCGGACAAAAATCCCTGCTCCGTATGGTGGAAGAGTTTGCCCTCTGCCAAAAGCTTTGCGGACTTTATACCGCATCCGAAGGTTGTTTCCACAACCAGATTGGACTTTGCCGAGGGGCCTGCAAGGGAGAGGAACTCCCGGCCGACTACAACCGGCGAGTGAACGAAGCCATAACAAAATCGGACTTGCCGCAAGCCTCATTCTTCTTGCTAGACAAAGGCCCCGACCCCGAAAAAGTAACCGTAGTGAAGATAGAGTGTGGAAAACTTATGGGCTGGGGTTTCTGCGAAAAGAACTCCCTTTCGGACGTTTCTATGCTCCACGACTGCATTAAATCCTTTCCCGACAACCGAGATGCCCGAACGATTATAAAATCGTTCATTGCGGCTCCGGGAGTGAAAAAAATCGGCTTTTAGTTAAACCCTTACCAAAGCCACCTACCTGACAAGGATTCCCTCTTCTCACCTAGAAATCCCAGGAATGCTTATTCCCGTTAAGTTTTGATAGAGTTCCAGCGCGTAGGTATCTGTCATGCCCGATACAAAGTCGACGATGGAGAGCAGGTTTAGATAAAGGCTTTCGTTATCCAAATCGTACTGCTCGGGAATGCGTGTAAGTAGCTTGCGCGAGTAGTCGCTCTCAGGATGCAGCAGGGCATTGGTAAATATTTCGAGTAGGGTGGTGAGTATCTTAAACCCGGCGAGCTCAATCTCCACCACCGTACGGTGGTTGTAGATCTCCTTTACCGAAAACTGAGCTATGGTTTTAATGGCCGCTAGGCTTTCGGGGCACAACCCTTTCAGCAAGGGATCGGTAGGCTTTCCGTCCATAATCAAAGGCATATTCCGAACAAAAACTTCCCCACATTCGGCCACCAGCTTGCTTATAACCAATGCGCGCAGGTAGGAAACCTGCTCGTTGCTATCGGTTACGGTCTTTAGCGTTTCGTCTATTTTTTTGCGCATTCCGGCATTGGAGGAACCTTCAAAAAAAGCCATGAGCAGAGCCATCACCTTTTCGGAGGAGAGGATGGAGAGCTTATGCGCATCCTCAAGGTCCATGATATTGTAGCAAATGTCGTCGGCGGCCTCCACTAGGTATACCAATGGGTGGCGACAAAAGGAATCCTGCCCAACGTGTCGTTCCAGTCCCGTAGCGGCCGCAATCTGCTCGAAAATGGCCTTCTCTGCCTGAAAGTAGCCATACTTCTTCTTCCCCTCGGGCATCGATATTGATTCCCATGGATACTTAACCAGCGAGGCTAGGGTGGCGTAGCTAAGACCAAATCCACCCGAACGTCGGCCCTTAAAGGTGTGGGTAAGCAATCGCAGAGAGTTGGCGTTGCCCTCGAACCATTCCAAGTCTGATATTTCGGATGCGGTGAGGCGATTCTGAAATTTATCGCGGTTTTGTTTAAAGAAATGGCGGATGGCGTCCTCGCCGGAATGGCCAAATGGCGGATTGCCCAAATCATGAGCTAGGCATGCCGTTGCAACAATTATTGGCATTTCGAGACCGCTACTCCCCAGCTGCCGATGTAATTTCTCATAGACAATTGTTCCGAGCGATCGACCCACGCTAGCCACCTCTAGGCTATGGGTGAGGCGGTTGTGCACAAAAACGCTGCCGGGCAGCGGAAAAACCTGTGTTTTATTCTGCAGCCGACGAAACGGCGACGAAAATATCAAGCGGTCGTAGTCGCGCTGAAAATGCGTGCGGCCAAGGATTTCCTGTTCGGGTAAGACTTCCTCCTCCTTGCCAAGCCGCGTGGGCATCAGCAACCTATTCCATTCCAACATTAGCTTACTTATGTCCCTTTGAGGCAATGTTGTTGGCTATCTTCAGAATCTTATAAATCAGCCCCGACTCATCCCGTATTGGGGTATAGGTTTCCTCAAAAGTATAGGATACTCCTGCCACCTTAAATGAATTGGTCTCCTTGCGCTGACGTCCGGCCCGAAGATCCATCCAGAACTTATCATACTCCTTTTGCTGGATGCTGGAGAGCTGGAGTTTATCGCTATGGTGCGTGCCCACCACCTCCTCACGACCCAACCCGAGCAGTTCAAGGAAGAGATCGTTAACATTAATTATGGTGCCATCGGGATCGTACTCCACAACATAGGTAGAGGTATTCAGGGCCTCAATGTAGCTCTGCATCTCATTTCCCTTGCGTGCCGATTCCTCTTGGGTTGCTTGCAACTCCTCCATATTCTGGCGCATTTCCTCTTCCTGAGCCGACAACTCTTCGGCTTGCTGCTGCGAGCGATTGAGCAATGCTTGGGTTCGAAGATTAATTCTTACCGACTGAAGCGTGGAGGCGATACTCTGGCCAACCTTCTCTACAAATTCAATTTTGTAGGGTTCCAACAGAGTGAAGGATGCCATCTCAATTACGCCAAGGACGTTTTCTTCGATGAGAAGCGGCACAATGAGCAGGCAGCGAGGACGAGCCTCCCCTGTTCCTGAGGTTATTTGAATATAGTTTTCAGGGACGTTAGTCATGTAGATGGTTTTCTTTTCGAGAACCGATGTTCCTACCAGTCCTTCACCAACCAACACATCCTTTTTCAGAAATTTCTTCCGGTCGTAAGCATAGGCTGCAACCATTTGGTAAAATTCATTACCCTTATCGTCGTCGTTATAAATAAACACACCACCCTGATTGGCTCCCACATAAGTAATAAGGTTACTCAATATGCTGTTGGCTAGGTTATCTAAGTTATCATTGTTTTGGCGAAGAATATCTCCAAACTTAGCTAGCCCCTCATTAGTCCAGCTCCGTTGGTCTTCTTCTACAAGGCGCTTTTCCTCTTCTTCCTTCGCGGCGAGCAGGCTGCGCTGCATTTCCACTAAGGCTGTACCAAGTTCATCCTCTTCGCTTAGGAGTTCGAGGTTTGTATTAAGCTGACCGGTACCAATTTTCTTAGCAAATTCAACTTTTTTGAGTAGCCCAACAACCGAGTCGTTGAGCGCCTCTGCCATAATTCCAATCTCGTCAGAAGTATGAATATCCACGGTCATGGAACTATCCAAATGACCTTTTGAGAGTTTTCCAAGCAAGTTAGTTACACCTAAAATATTGGCGGTAATCTGGCGAGAAATCCACCAAACCAACAACGAAATAGCAAGTAAGCCAATCAACCCAACGATAACAAGTGCCCATGTGGTGCTTCGTGCATCGGCGAGCATAGTCGACTTCGGAACGGCAATACCAAGCATCCAAGGAGTCCTAGCCTTTTCGACCCAAACCGGGTTGAAGGCAAAGTAGTAACTATTACCGTCGGGTCCATTCCCAAAGAAATTGAACTTTTCACCGTTTTGGATCTTAACATCCATTCCCTGCATCACAAAATCTTCGGGAAAATCTTCGGCAATATCTTGTCCAAGTTTTGTTTGATCGAGATGCCCTACATACTTTAGGTCGGTAGATATAAGCACTGCGTAACTTCCCTCAAAAGGTTGTATGGTTCTAACCAGGTTTTGGAATCGCTCCAAACTAATATCGAAACCAACTACTCCTGTAAACTTATTCTTAACCAGAATTGGGGAAACCAGACTAGTCATCAAGATATTATCTTCCTGGCGCCCAGTATAGGTATAGAAATAGGGAACATTTATGGTTTCGAATCCTTGCTGACCCTCGGTTTTATTAAAGATATAGAGCGGTGGATCGCCATCCATACTCTTGAACATTTGGTTCTCTTTGAGTTCACTCCCTTCACGATAAACCTCATAAACGTAGCGTCCATATGGTTTCGTGTAAGAGGAGTCAATTACATTAAGCTCCCAGGAATCCCAAACGCTCAGTACATTTTCGTTGGCACGAAGCACAGCTTTATACATATTTTGTACAACCGGTTTCCATGAATCGCCTGGGAAAGTCTTGTAGATGCTAACTGCCTGTGAAAGGGTTTTTACCGATTCCATATCGGCGCCCATCTGTTTTTCGATATCGAGAGAGTATTTCTGGAGCGTTTCTTGGGTAAGCTCAACGGCGTTGCGCCGTGCTGTTTTAATGGCCTTATTGCCAATAAAGGCAAGTCCTAGTCCAAAAATTAATGCAACCGAAAGGGTCACAAACAGCTGAATCCTCTGTTGTATGTTGAGATTAAGCTTCATGGAATGGTGTATTTCAGTTAATATGCCATGGCATACAATATGCGACAATGACGTAAATTAAACGATTTTAAGCGAGAAAACAAAGATATAAAATACCATGCCTTATTTTTGGGATTTTTGGCAATCAGGAACGCAATCTGGCAAGATCTATACTATTATTATAAACGGTGATAACGTCAATATACTTGCAGTAATTCGACGATTACGATAACTTCTTAAACGGTAACGACCTAACATAGCCCAACTCTATCAACCATTTGTTTCTTCCGAGGATAGGTCGTTTCTCTAGAAGTCCGATAAAACTAACTGCTTTTCCTTCAGATAACTTCCTATAAGGAATCTTTCAATATATGTCGATTGACCAACAGACCCGATTTGTATTAATAATTCTACTATTTTTATGAGGTATAGCCAACACAAAAAAGATGCAAGAGATAAAAATATTTCAAGTAGATGCGTTTACCGACAAGCTGTTCCGTGGAAATCCTGCGGCAGTATGCATCCTCAACGAATGGCGGTCCGACAACCAAATGCAGAGCATTGCTGCCGAGAACAACCTCTCCGAAACTGCCTTTGTAATTAAAAAAAACACAGGAGAATATGCCATCCGTTGGTTTACACCAACGGTAGAGGTAAACCTTTGCGGCCACGCAACACTTGCCTCAGCCTTTGTTCTCTTCGAGTTTTTCGAACCCGATGCAAAGGAAATACTATTCGTTTCGCCCCGAGCAGGCAACCTGTCGGTGCGCAAAACCGATCAACTCCTTACGCTTAACTTCCCAACAGGAACGCTGCGAGGAGCTGCCATTGGCGAAGAGACCATTAATGCTATGGGCATGGCACCATTGGAGGTTTACCAAGGTCCCTCCGATTTGCTTCTTCTCTTCGAAAGTCAAGAGCAGGTGGCGCTGCTGAACCCAAACTTTCCTATGCTATCAAAGTTATTGGGAACAATAGGTGTTATTGCCACGGCACCGGGGAAAGGAGTCGATTTTGTATCACGCTACTTTGCACCCGGCGAGGGGATCGACGAAGATCCGGTTACAGGATCGGCCCACACACTGCTCACACCCTTCTGGGCCAAGAGGCTCAAGAAAGAATTACTCACCGCGAAGCAGATATCGAAAAGAGAGGGTCATTTGATCTGTAAACTTTGTGACGACAGGGTAGAGATAAGCGGTAATGCCATACTTTTCCTTGCAGGGTCAATATTCATAGAATAATCCTCTTTAATAACAGATCAACTTGAATGATGCAACATGAACTCTCCAGCGAAAAACAACCAAGAACTTCAGGAAGAAATTACCCGCCTAAAAGCAGAAATTGACGACCTGAGAAGATCGAAGCGCGAGAGCAAAAAAACTGAGGCGGCACTTGCTCAGCAACAAAACCTCTACCTAGACCTAGCAAATACACAACCCGCGGGCATCTATCGTTTGCGCGTATACTTCAGTAAGGGGTTGAACGAAACCAACTGGCAGGACTCAAATAGTTCTCCCTATAGTTTTGATTTTTTTAACGATCGGTTTTTTGAAATTCTGAAACTTAATAGAATGATCATCGAAAACAATCCAGGCCTTGTCCTCGATCAAGTTCTCGATGTGGACAAAGCAGAATTTGCAAGAAAAAATGTGGAAGCAAACCTGAACACAACCCCTTTTCTTTGGGAGGGTCGATTCGTTATTGAAAAGGAGATCCGGTGGATACATCTGGAATCGCTTCCAAGGCGACTACCCGATGGAGACACCATTTGGACAGGAATTTTATATGACATTACTAAACAGAAAGATGCGCAACAGGAAATCTCAAATAAAAATGATCAGCTAGAAAGAATTAATGCCGAAAAAGACAAATTCTTTTCCATTCTTGCCCACGATTTACGGAGCCCATTCAACAGTTTTCTGGGCCTAACCCAAATCATGACAGAGAAACTTCACAACTTATCCATGGAGCAGTTGGAAGTAATAGCTGGAAGCATGCGAAACTCTGCTACGAATCTTTATCGCCTTCTGGAGAACCTCCTTCAATGGTCCAGAATTCAACAAGGACTGATGCCCTTCGAACCAAAGGCCATGCAGCTGCGGCCCAACATTGAGGAAAGCATTGCAATGATGGGAGATGCGGCTAAGAATAAAAACCTCGAGATCATTTGCAATTGCCCGAAGAACATAGAAGTTTGCGCAGATAAAAACATGCTGCAAACCATCTTACGCAACCTTATCTCAAATGCCACTAAATTCACCCCTAAAAATGGAAAAATAACCCTTTCTGCAAAAATCACCGAAACCAACTATGTTGAATTATCTGTGACAGACACAGGTATTGGAATGAGCCCAGCAATTATTTCAAACCTGTTTCAGCTCAAGACACAAACCAATAGATTTGGTACCGAAGGCGAACCAAGCACAGGGCTGGGACTCTTGCTCTGCAAAGATTTTGTGGAAAAGCATGGAGGCGAAATCAGAATAGAAAGCGAGGAGGGTAAAGGATCTACATTTCACATAACAATTCCGAATAAGTGCTCATAATGTAAGTTATATAGCTTTTACCTAAAGTATATATACATGTTGGATCGATATCAACCACAGAACAATCCTATTAATCCATAATCTTTGGTTGATGCAATGGATCGATATATTCGTAATTTATTTGCGAGGAGAACTAATGCATTAACATAATAAACAAGCAAATATGAAAGTTAGAATCATGACCTTACTGCTACTACTGCTGACAACCGTATTGAACGCACAAGACCAAACTGCACTGCAATACGCCAACCGACTTGATTCTACAAGGATGAAAACCACATTAACACGTCTGACCTCCGCTGAGTTCGCAGGCCGAAAATCGGATAAAAAAGGGGCAAGGCTTACCGCCGATTATTTGGCTGAGCAACTCAAAAAAAACAGCATAAAAGAAGGATATAATGGATCATACAAGCAAAGCATAGAGGCATTTACTAAATATAAGTCTAACAAACACTTCAATCTATCAAACTTCAACTATACCGACTGTTACAGCTATAGTAACAGCGCTTTTCAAGATTCGGTGATATCGGGCAGTGATATCATTTTTGCCGGATACGGAGTATACCACTCTACTTTCAACGATTTTGCCAACATTGATATAAAGGGAAAGATCGTGATGGTGCTAGATGGCGAAGGGCCCACCAGTAAGTATGGAGTAAAGTGCCACAACGCATCGGAAATGCCAAACCTGAAGTATATTGCCTCACAAAAACCAAAGGCAATCTTAATGGTAAGTAATGGATTTAATACATTTAGCCACTACTCCAACGAAAGCTTAAATTTCTATTCAACAGAGGAAAGCCAAACGCTAGCTTCGGTTAGAATAAACGAATTGCTAGCAAACAAGATCCTAGAACCGGCAAACAAGACCATAAAGCAGCTGGAGTATGAAAGCGAATCTAGTTGTAGTATCTCTTCATTTGAATTCAGCAACACTCTATCATTCAAAGGTAATAATTCATACAAATTAGCCGACGCAAACAATATTGTGGCCATTATTGAGGGTTCCGATTTAAAGAATGAATATGTGGTTCTCTCCGCCCATTACGACCACTTGGGCATGAACTACCGCGGAGAGATCTACCCCGGTGCCGACGATAACGCTTCGGGAGTAGCAGCAGTAATGGAAATAGCAAGAATCCTTAACGAAGCAAAAAAAGCAGGGAAAGGCCCACGCCGATCCGTGGTTATTCTCTTTCCAACTGCCGAAGAAGATGGTCTGTATGGATCGAAATACTATGTAGAAAAACCCGCTTATCCTCTCGAGAAGACCATTGCTTGCGTAAACATTGATATGATTGGACGTATTGGTTCAAAATTTGACACCGAAGAATTTGCTAAAGGATACGTGATTGCACTAACAGGCAATAGTAAGGTGAATGAACCCTTGTTTGGCATACCAGATAGCATCAATGCCATATCCACAAAACTATCCCTGATCTCAACGGATGGTTCCTCCTACAGCGATTTCTTTAGCCGCTCCGACCACTTCAATTTCCATAAGAAAAACATTCCTTCGATCCTCTTCACCAACGGAACCCACGATGATTTGCACAAATCCACCGATATGGTTGATAAAATAAACGTTGGGGCAATGCTGCAAAGATCCAAACTGGTATTCCTTACGCTTTGGGAATTAGCAAATAATCAAAATCCATTTAAATCATTACCCATTATTAATAAAGATGTTATGGACTAATACTTCATGTTTTGAAATAATGTTTATTTTGCATGCAGAGCCAAACAACCCGCATACTCGCAGATGAATGAGAATAGTGGATCATGACGCCAACAATTAGGAACCATCCCAAAATAAAATTGGTTGGCAAACGAGAAACAATCTCCTTTGCCAACAACAAAACACAGGAGTTGTGGAGAAGTTTTATGCCGAGACGAAAAGAGATCCCGTTCAGCATCGGCACCAATCTCTATTCCTTGGAAATTTATGGCGCTTCATTCTTCGCCAACTTCAACCCAAACACTCCGTTCGAAAAATGGGCAGCCGTTGAAGTTTCCGCATTCGGCACAACTCCCTGCGAAATGGAAACCTATACTTTACTCAGTGGACTCTATGCCGTATTTCTTTACAAAGGTGCCGCCAGTGCTGGATCAAAAGCCTTTGAATACATATTCGGAACGTGGTTGCCAAAATCCGATTACCTGCTAGACAACCGACCACACTTCGAAATACTGGGAGAAAAGTATAAAAACGACGATCCTGACTCGGAGGAGGAAATATGGATACCGATAAGGGTAAAACGGTAATGTAGGTGATCAGCAGAAATGCAGGTCTTTACGTAGATATTCAAGACCACGCCGAAAGAGTATTTTTAAAAAAACATCCCTAAGCAAACATTTTGATCGCCATCGCTGTTAGTGAAGAAATATTCATCTTCGTTTGCAAAACAGAATCGTTTATCATGCCCAAAGCAAAAGATCCAGATAAGGCAAAAGCCATCCACAGGGCAGCCATGATGTTGGTTATAGAGACCGGCTTCTCGGGCCTTAAGATGGCCGATGTGGCAAAAGAAGCAGGCATGGCAACCGGCACGCTCTACATCTACTACAAAAGCAAGGACGAACTCATTAATGACATTTACCTCGAGACCAAAAAAGAGATAATCGCCCTACTAACCAACCCAAATCTTGTAACGGAAACATTTTACACCGCCTATAGAAACAGGTGGTTTGCCTACTTCAATTACTGTTTAAAAAATCCAGAGAAGATGCTTTTTGTGGAACAATTTCTCTACAGTGGTTATATAGAAGAGAGCATTTACAACCAAGTAGAAGAGTTATTTAAGCCTCTTAACCAATTTCTTTTGGATGGTCAAAAAAACGGATTAGTTAAGCAGTTGGATATTGAAATTTTAAAGGCACAAATGGAAGGTGCAATCCACGAAATCATTAAAATGACCGTTAAGCGCGGAAAAACACTTGATGCAGAGCTGAAGCACGAATGCTTCAATATGGCATGGGACAGCGTAAAACAATAATTTTAGATGAACATATATTCGCTTTAAACAAATAGAATATGCAAAAGACAATTTTAATCACAGGCGCCTCAACGGGCATAGGCAAGGAAACGGCAATTTACTTTGCAAAAAAAGGTTGGAACGTTGCGGCCACCATGCGTTCCCCCGAAAAAGAAAATGAGATAAACACGTTACAAAACGTGCAGCTATTCCGCTTGGATGTAATGGATGAGACCAGTATTAGCGAAGCCATCAACGAAACCATTGGCGCATTTGGGGGAATAGATGTGGTATTCAACAACGCTGGCTATGCACTAGTGGGTGCATTTGAGGCCATGAGCAACGAAAACATCAAGCGACAGTTCGAAACAAATGTGTTTGGCGTGATGAATGTGACCCGCGCCATTCTCCCCTATTTCAGAGATCGCAAAGGAGGCACAATTATTAACACCACCTCCATGGGAGGATTGTTAACCTTTCCTCTTTATAGCGTTTACCACGCAACAAAATGGGCACTCGAAGGCTTTATGGAATCGCTTCAGTTTGAGTTGCGCCAGTTCAATATCAAGGTAAAGAACATTGAACCCGGTGCAATCAAAACCGATTTCTACGATCGCTCGCTCGACTTTGCCAGTAAACCCGGACTCAATGCGTACGATTCGTACGTCGATGTGGCGCACAACAACATGCTTAAGATTGGCAAAACAGCAACCGGACCACTAGTCGTTGCCAAAAAGGTATTTAAGGCCGCTAACGATAGTTCTTATATGCTTCGCTATCCGGTTGGTGGCAACGGACCGCTTTTGCTAGCCATCCGTTGGATATTGCCCCTATCCTGGTTCAACACAATAGTGAAAAGGCAGGTTGAAAAAGGCTTTAAAACCCGGTGATTCCTGCCGTGACAGAGGCTAATAAAGTCAATGAGACGCTCTCAAGATAATCATGAAAAAAATATGGAGACAAATATAGACCAGTCATTTAACAGCAAGCGCGGCTATTTCGATAGTGGTGCCACCCGAAGTTACCATTTCCGAATAGAGCAGCTAAGAAAGTTAAAGGCAGGAATAAGACGGTATGAATCTGAAATTCTCGATGCCCTTCATAGCGATATGCACAAACCACGCTTCGAAGCCTTCTTAAGCGAAATTGGGATTATGTATGAGGAAATAGACCATACAATCAAGCACCTTAAGGGTTGGATGAAGCCAGAGAAACTCACTACCCCGCTTGCACTGCAGCTATCCTCAAGTCGCATATACACCGAACCGCTCGGTGTTGTCCTTATTATTGGTCCCTGGAACTATCCCTTTCAGCTACTTATGGCACCACTTGTTGGTGCTATTGCTGCCGGTAACTGTGCAATTATAAAGCCATCGGACAATACGAGGAATACAGGGAGTGTAGTTGAAAGACTTATAACCGAAATGTTCGATCCCGCCTATATAAGCGTGGTGCAAGGCCCCGGAGCAATGATTGGTCCAATGCTGATTGAAAAATTCCGTTTCGACCACATCTTTTTTACCGGTAGCGCTCCTGTAGGCAAGAAAATCATGAGTATGGCCGCCGAACATCTATCACCGGTAACTCTTGAACTTGGCGGCAAAAGTCCAGTAATAGTAGATAAGGATGTGAATATTGATGTGGCAGCCAAGCGGCTTATGTGGGCCAAGTGCTTCAATGCAGGACAAACCTGTGTGTGTCCCGATTATCTTCTGGTACACGAAAGCATTAAGGACCAATTTGTGGCGAAGATGAAATTCTATATCAAGGAGTTTCTTGGTGAAAAACCACTTACAAGCCCAAACCTAACCCATATAGTAAACAAGCGTCGCTTCGATACGCTGACCTCCTACCTCAACAACGTAAACATACTTCACGGAGGAGAATACGACAACACAACCCTTTGCATGGAGCCCACAATTGTCGATGGAGTGGCAGCAGATCATCCGATGGCAACCGAGGAGATTTTTGGTCCAATATTGCCCGTTTACACCTTTAAAGACATTGAAGAGGTTGTTCCATTCATTCGAAAGAACAGATACCCGCTGGCTTGCTATATTTTCACTTCAAATAATAACACTGAAAAGTTTATTATAGAGAATATTGAATTTGGTGGAGGATGTGTAAACAATGCCCTTATTCACCTTGCAAACCCAGAATTGCCATTTGGTGGAGTCGGTTTCAGCGGAATGGGCAACTACCATGGTAAGTATAGCTTCGAAGTGTTCAGCCACAAAAAAAGCATGTTAAAAACCAATACCTTCATCGATCCCTCCTTACGGTATGCTCCGTACACCGAATCGAAAATGAAGTGGGCTCATCGTCTGTTTGGATAAAACAGGGCGACCAAAGGAACCTGATTATACTCGCCATGCTCGGCGCACCATAAAAAAAACAGGAGACAATTAGGTCTCCTGTTTTTTTTCGTTTAAACCTAATCGGTAATTTTATCGTTGTAGGCCTCCACCAGCCGAATGAATTCGGCACGGTAGCCTTCTCCATCGGTGCCGCGAGCCGACTTTGCCTGATCTACAATTTGCTGCTTGGTAAGAGTTCCCTTAAATTCTGAGCTGCGGAGCAGCATGCCAAACATGGCAACAGCACTCGAGAAGCGAAGGCTCTCGGAAGCAACATTAATTTTCCCCTTGCGGAAAGGTACCGCAACCTCAAAAGGAATGCTGGCATCTCCTTCGGGTAACTTATATCGGGTCTTCACAGTAGCCATTTCCATGCCCTCTTTGGCTTCGGGGGTTAACTTGGTGGCTTGATACTTCAGCGAATCTACCACCTTCACAAAAGGACTCTTAACCCCTTTTGGGATAACCTCATATATGGCGGTTACGGTGTGACCCGAGCCCAACTCACCTGCATCCTTAGCATCGTCCTTAAAATCCTGAGCATTGAGCATTCTGTTTTCATAACCAATTAATCGATAAGCCTCAACAACTGCTGGATTAAACTCTACCTGTAACTTTACATCCTTTGCCACGGTGAAGAGTGTTCCGCCAAACTCCTTACCAAACATCCGATTTGCCTCCTGAATATTGTCGATATAGGCATAGTTACCATTGCCCTTATCGGCCAGCGTTTCAATTTTGCTATCCTTGTAGTTTCCCATGCCAAAACCAAGACAGGTAAGAAACACACCACTCTTACGCTTCTCCTCAACGAGACGCTCCATGTCGGCATCCCCTGAGGCACCCACGTTAAAATCACCATCGGTAGCAAGGATAATACGGTTATTTCCACCCTTGATATAGTTTTCCTGTGCAATTTTGTAGGCCATCAGGATGCCCGCCCCACCAGCGGTTGAACCACCTGCCGATAGATTGTTGATGGCTTCCAGTATTTTAGTCTTTTTATCGCCGCTAGTAGAAGGTAGCACCACCCCAGCAGCTCCAGCATACACCACAATGGCAACATGATCCTTAGCTCGAAGATTATTCACCAGCAACTTAAAGGCCGATTGCACCAACGGAAGCTTGTTGGCGTCAGACATGGAACCCGAAACATCAAGCAGAAAGACGAGATTGCTGCTGGGTAGGCTGTCGGTAGCAACGCGCTTGGCCTGAATTCCTATTCGCATAATGAGGTTTCCCTCCTGCCAAGGACATGCAGCCACCTCGGTGGATATTCGGTAGGGAGTTTTATCTGCGGGTTCCGGGTAGTTGTAGTCGAAGTAGTTCACCATCTCCTCAATTCGAACAGCATCCTGTGGAGGGCGTTGACCAAGGTTTAGAAAACGACGCACGTTGGCCCACGAAGCTCTATCTACATCAATGCTAAAAGTTGAAAGAGGAGAATCGGTAGTTCGCTTAAAACCATTTTCCGAAATTTTGGAGTAGGATTCATCGGTTGATTCAGTTTTGTTCATCAAAGACGCAGGCATACTCCCCCCACTCATATCTTCACAAATAACAAGTTTTTCCGAATCCCACATTATGGGAGACGATTCTGGAGTCAGCATTACAGTCATTGACTTTCGGCCCTTTATAGGAATAATCCGTGTGGAAAAACCAGGGGCAGAGAATAGCAGTGTTCCACGAGAACTCACGTTATCAAAGCGGAAAAAACCCTTCGAGTCTGTTGTTACTAACATTGAGGTCCCTTTTACCCTGACGATGATACCAACAATTGGACTTTTATCGACAATAGAGATTACATTTCCTGAAATTGAGATATTTTGGGCGCAAGCCGACGCCACTGCAGCGGCCATTAACATTAGCACTACGATCTTTTTCATGATGATTATGAGTTAGTTTAACGAAATGTAGAAAAGCGCTTCTTAAACTAATGATTCACGATTGAAATATTTCCACAAACAGGAAAAAATAAAATCCGATTAATCTAGTAATCAATCATCATTTACAAAGGGGATCCCTCGCGGAATCCCCTTTTCGAATATTGACCGTCCATTGATACGATACAACACCACGCGTTGTATTTTAACGCCCACTGCTAGAAAAGACCGTGCAGCTGGGCATCAACCTTATCCATCACCAGGCTCATGTCCTCCGGTTTCTCATGGAAGTTTACGTTATCACGATCGATAATAAGCACCTTTCCTGACTTATAACCCTCTACCCACATATCGTAACGCACATTTAAGCCAGCGAGGTAATCCAACCGTATAGCATTTTCGTATTCACGACCGCGTTTTTGAATCTGGCTAACGAGTGTTGGCACTGAAGCTTTTAAGTAAATCAGCAAGTCAGGAGGTCGAACGAGTGAGGTCATCAACTTAAAAAGCGACTGGTAGTTCTCGAAATCGCGCGTGGTCATTAACCCCATGTCGTGAAGGTTCGGAGCAAAAATGGTAGCATCCTCGTAAATTGTTCTATCCTGAACAACCGTTTGCGACCCGTTTCGAATATCAATCACCTGCTTAAAGCGGCTATTGAGAAAATAGATCTGGAGGTTGAATGACCACCGTTTCATGTCCTGATAAAAATCTTCGAGGTACGGGTTTTCGTCTACATCTTCGAAGACGGCCTTCCAACCATATTGCTTGGCAAGCATGGAGGTAAGCGTAGTTTTTCCGGATCCAATATTCCCGGCTATGGCTATATGCATGGCGTTGAATTTATTTGCAATCGTAATTAGTCATCCAAAAAAGGAGAGGTAAAGACCCTATTCCCGTTTACAAAAAAAAGGTATTTTTTCCCAACAGCAAAACGCTGATAATCAAACGTTTTTTTCAAAACAATATGCTTATCGCCTAATCCTGTGGCATTCACCGAGCAAACATCTTTGTTGCCATCAGAAAAATAAATTTTCCCAAATTGAGCCACAAAGTTTTCTGAAGCTTCTGGAATAGCAATTAAATGCTTGTAACCTCCAAACTTATCGAACACGGCAATACCCTTGTTCGGAATACCTAAAAACACTAGCCCGTTAGAACTTTGCAACTGAGATGGCATAACATCACCCAACAATACGCTTAAATCATTGGAAGAAAAGGAGGAGTTGGGTCCTGATCGGTAAAAGAGCAATTTCGTCTGAATTCCATCAAACACCCAGTAGCCACCATCGGCCATATTACAGGCCAAAAGGGGAGAATTTGCTCCCGCATCGGGAAGGAAAAGAGACTCGCCCAGCAGAGCCAATGCATTATCGAGAAAAGTTATTCGGTAGAAATCTTTTTGAAACAACAACAACTTAAATGGATCGCTGGCGTCAATCTGGGCAATAGCACCATACGAGGAACTATAGCGGCTCTTGAGAAGCAATGTTGAGTCGAGTTTGGAAACCCGGCTACCCTCCACCACATAACAGTTATCCATGATATCGGCTACGATAGTAGGCGGCTCACTAGTTTCGTAGTAGTGCTGAGCCATTCCCCGGTTGCACAAAACACCTACCACTAAAACGGTAATAAGTGCAATGCGAACCCGACCAACGTGGAGCATGGCTATAGGGATTCGTTAAGATCGATAAGTTCGTTTACATACTCTCGACTGTTATAAAGTCGAGGAATCTTATTCTGACCGCCCATTTTCCCTTTAGAATCAAGCCATTTATAGAACACACCCTTTTTAAGTGCATGCACAACAGGCCTATCAAGGGTAATCCCCTTATATCGTTTGGCTTCGTAATCGGAGTTTACAGAGCAAAGTTTCTCGTCGAGGATGGTTATAAACTCTTCCAAATCGGCAGGTGGTGCGTCGAACTCAATAAGCCATTCGTGGCCACCTTTTGATGTATCTGTCATAAAAATAGGCCCAGCAGTGTATTCCACAACACGGGCACCCGTCATTTCGCAGGCGGCGTTGATAGCTACATCGGCATTATCCACAATAACCTCCTCGCCAAAGGCATTTATAAAGTGACGCGTTCGTCCCGATATTTTAATTCGATGAGGGAAGGTGGAGGTGAATATCACGGTATCGCCAATAAGGTATCGCCAAAGTCCGGAGTTGGTGGAGATAACAATAGCATAGTTTTTTCCCTGCTCAACTTCACCAATAGTATACGCCCTAGGCTTCTCCTTATCGATATCTTCTACGGCCACAAATTCATAAAAAATACCGTGATCCAGCAGCAGCATCATGTCGCTGCGGTTAAGATCGTCCTGAAAAGCGAAGAAACCCTCCGACGCATTATAGGTCTCCATATAGCGCATCGAGGACGAAGGAATAACCTTATGAAACTGTTCACGGTAAGGGCTAAAGCTTACGCCACCATGGATAAATAGTTCGAGATTGGGCCACACTTCCAGCAAGGTATCTTTGCCGGTAACCTCCAAAACTCGTTTAATCAAAACCAGGTTCCACGACGGGGCCCCGGCCAAGCTAGTCACATTTTGGGAAACAACCTCCTTGATCATCTTCTCGAGTTTCTCCTCAAAGTCGGCAATGAGCACAATTTCGCGCTTTGGGGTTCGATAGAAGTTGGACCACTTAGGCATGTTGGCAATAAGAATGGCCGAAAGATCACCTACGGACTGAGATCCGCCAATGTGATCGATTTGATGGCTACCTCCTAGCGTCAGGCACTTGCCCTTGAACAACTCATTCTCGGGAAACTCCTTAATGAAGTAGGTAAACATATCACGCCCTGCACGAAAATGATTCTCCTTGAGTGCTTGCCTACTTACAGGTAGGAACTTACTCTTTGTGCCTGTTGTACCCGACGATTTTGCAAACCACCGCATCTCTCCAGGCCAAAGAACATCCTTTTGTCCGGTTCGCATCCGGTCGATATACGACTTCAATTCATCATAATCGCGGATAGGTACCTGTTCTTGAAACTTACGAATGGAGGTAATATTAGAAAAGTCAAATTCCTTACCTATTTCGGTATGCCGAGCTTTCTTAAGCAGACTGAACAACACTTGTTTTTGGGTATCGAAGGGATTCTCTGTAGATTGGGATATTCTACTTATACTTCGGAAACTTAACCAGCGGTAAATTGAGTTCACCAGCGGAATGACCATACATTTCTTGGTTGGTTATTAACGACCAAATATAATAATTTTGGCCATGTAAACAGCACCATATTTCAAGGCTATTTAACAATCTATAACTTTCAAAATGCAATCATTCTTTGATATTTTGATTTTAGATAATAACTTAGCACCGCGTCTTTCATTAATCTTATAACCCAAAAACCACATAATCATGTTCAGTCAAGAAACATACATTACCCGTAGAGAAAAGCTTCGTAAGAAATTTAAAACCGGAATTTTGCTCTTTTTGGGCAACACCGAAGCACCGATGAACTACCCTAGCAATACCTACAAGTATCGACAGGATAGCAATTTTCTCTACTTTTTTGGCCTCGATCATCCGGGCTTAGCGGCAGTAATGGATATAGAAGCTGGTACCGATTGTATCTATGGCGACGATTATACGCTAGACGACATAATTTGGATGGGACCACAGCCAACCATCACCGATATGGCCAAAAACATTGGAGTTGTAAGCGTTCACCCACTTAAGGAACTGGCAACTACTATAAACAGCGCGCTTAAGCATGGCCGTAAAATTCACTTTTTACCACCCTACCGCGCCAACAGTATTCTGCAGCTCTCCAATCTTATGGGAATCCACCCCAACTTCATTAAGAGTTACACCTCCGAGAAACTCATAAAAGCCACCATTTCATTGCGCTCCATCAAGGAAGAATGCGAGATTGCAGAGATAGAAAAGGCCTGTAACGTTGGTTATCAGATGCACGTGGCTTCAATGAAAATGGCAAAACCCGGAGTATTTGAACGCGAAATAGCCGGACACATTGAAGGTATTGCCCTTGGTGGCGGCGGTATGGTTTCCTTCCCCGTTATCCTAAGCCAACACGGAGAGACGCTCCACAACCACAACCACGCTGACAAACTAGAGGCTGGAAGGCTAATGGTTACCGATGCTGGTGCCGAATCCGAAATGCACTATGCCTCTGACTTCACACGAACCATTCCTGTGGGTGGAAAATTCTCCAAAAAACAAAAGGAGATTTACGATATTGTGCTAGCCGCCAATAACCGGGCTATTGAAATTGCAAAACCGGGAATTACATACCAGAGTGTTCACCTCGAATCCGCAAGAGTAATAACACAAGGCCTTAAGGATTTAGGCCTTATGAAGGGCGACGTAGACGAAGCCGTTCGCAATGGTGCTCACGCAATGTTCTTCCCACACGGATTGGGACACATGATGGGCCTCGATGTGCACGACATGGAGGATTTGGGCGAAAACTATGTAGGATACGACGATGAAGTTTCGCGTATCGACCAGTTTGGCACAGCTTACCTTCGCCTCGGAAGAAGACTCGAACCAGGCTTCGTTCTCACCGTTGAACCGGGTATCTACTTTATTCCAGCGCTTATCGACCAGTGGAAGAGCGAAAAAATTAACGCTTCGTTCATCAACTACGATAAGGTAGAAGAGTACCGCGACTTTGGCGGCATTCGTATTGAGGACGACCTGCTCATTACCGATAAGGGAGCACGGCTACTTGGGAAAAAGCGTATTCCGGTAACTACAGAGGAAATTGAAGAGGTTATGAATAGCTAATCCTGTTTCCAACACAAATAGAAGAGGCTTCCCATGTGGGTGGCCTTTTCTATTTTACGACAAGGCAGACTCTATGTGAAATAACTATATATCTAGCAATTGAATAAATAGGATTTCGTCAGTCGGCAACCTCCTCTTCGCCGAATTATTGTCTCTCTTGTCAGACTCGCATTAGCAATTTGCACAACTTTTTCATCTTCAAATATTCAATTTAGCCCCTTAGCAATTTTCCCTACCTTTGCAAAAACGAAAACGATGGAAAAAGCAATTACATACAACGGTGGCATAGTAATGTATGCCGATAACGGCCAAGGAAACCCGATTTTATTGCTTCACGGCTACCTAGAATCGCAAGAGATTTGGTTTAGTTTTACAGAAAAACTCATAAAGCAGGGGCATCGCGTAATTACACTCGACCTTCCTGGACATGGTTTTAGCGGTAGCGTAGGATCGGAGCACACCATGGACCACCTAGCTGGTGCGGTAAACACAGTTCTTCTCGAGCAAAAAGTTGAGAAGTGCCTCGTGGTGGGTCATTCAATGGGCGGTTACGTGGCGTTGGCATTTGCCAAGGTATACCCCGAAAAACTCGCAGGACTATGCCTCTTCCACTCCACTCCAAATCCCGACAGCGAGGAGAAGAAGGCCAATCGGGATCGGGAAATCGAACTCATAAAAGCCGGTAAAAAAGAGTTGATCGTAAAAACGCATATCCCCAATGCCTTTGCCAAGGAGAATCTGAAGCGATGCACCGATATGGTAGAAGAGGCAACCCTTATGGCGCTAGAAACCGAAAACGAAGGAATCATTGCCAACCTCAACGGAATGAAGAGTAGACCCGACTCCACCGAATTTTTAAAAACAGTAACACAACCGGTCCTCATGATTTTTGGTGCGAAGGACAGCTATATTGTTCCTGAGGTAGCCTCTGAACTTGCCAACAAATTCTCCATGCACAGTACCGTGATACTCGAAAACAGCGGTCATATGGGCTTTATTGAAGAGGAAAAACGGAGTATTGAAATCATCTCTGAATTTGAAAAGAAAGTATTTGGAACAATCTAACGGTCGCGAGTAGATTACCACCAAACCGGTCGTGCCCGTAATTAAAAGCCTTTATAAAAACAGGGCCGTTGCATGCAACGGCCCTGAAAAATATCTCATAAACAACTCTTACAACTTCCGCTCAAACTTCTTTCTGATGTAGGAAAAAATCCTCGAACGAGAAACTCGCTTCACCTACAACGCAATCTTTTCTCTACGTCGCTTGATGAACTGTACCACATGGGTATATCCAACGTACTTTAAGAGCCCAATCGCATGGTTAAAATGCTGACCAACAGCTTCGGGAGTATGAGCATCTGAGCCTAGGGTAACTGGCACTTTCTGGCGCTTCAACTCCTTCAGAAAATCGTAAGAGGGATAAATCTCCTTACACTGCTTTGTAATTCCACTGGTATTCACCTCAACCACGACTCCACTCTGCTTGAAAATAGTAGCGGTTTTCTCGTAGATATCCTGCATTGGGAAACTAGGATATACTGAGAACTTCTTGATGAGGTCAACGTGACCTATTACGTCAAAAAGACCACATCGTGCCGCATCTTGAATCAGAATAAAATAATCGTTGTAGAGTTTATCAAAATCCTTCCCTGCATAATCCTCAGGATTAGTATCAAAATTCCAATCACCCATAAAGTGAACGGAACCAATTACGTAGTCGAGGGGTAGGTTGTCGATCATGGAAACAATCTGAGCCTCTTTGCCGGGGACATAATCCATCTCGGCACCCAATTTTACTATAACCGACTTAGACGTTTGGTGAACGGCGTCTACCGCAGCCACCATTTCGTCGAGACGCTTGCGGTTGGCACTCCAAGCCGCATCAAAAAAGGTGACGTGATCAGAAAAACCAATCTCCCTTAACCCAACCGCCTCGGCAGCCCGGAGCATGGAGAGGTGATCGGCCTTTCCATCGGAGATGTTAGTATGCATATGGTAGTCAACGGGGAACATAGGCATTTATTTTTATGTGAAACCGTAGATTATTAACTGTAATCAAACGTTAAAATAGGAAAAATAGTAAGCGGTGAAACATGAAACGCAAATTTTATTTGAAAAAGAGAGCAATTTGCCAATTCGGCGCAACATCAATTGGAAAGACAATGAGCATATTTTCCTCAACCGGCAATCTTACGCTAGGAAAACAGTCCAATCCAAACTTAATAAAGTGAGTTAAAACGAATATAATCAACGATTTGAACAATACAGAGGACATGATAAACCAAGCCACCGCTTTTGGCTTAGCAATAACTAACGATAAAAATCGGTCACTATTTTTTTGCCTTTTTAGGGCTTGGGCTTGGATCCTTCACATAAACTTGCCGTTCAATAGCCTGATTGAGCGAAATGAAGGTTTCGGTATTGGAAATTCCCGGAATATTCTGGATGGTATTAACCAATACCTCCATGAGATGCTCGTTATCGCGACAGAAAAGTTTCAGCAAAACGGCATACGGTCCAGTTATAAAGTGGCACTCTACCACTTCTGGCATGAGCTTAAGGGCCGAAATAACTCCGTCGTACTGATTCGATTGGGAGAGCTGCACCCCAACAAATGCGCAAACATCAAATCCTAATGCCTTTGGCTTAACAGTTAAGCGACTACCTGCAATGATTCCGGCCTCTTCCATTTTTTTAACGCGCTGGTGAATGGCAGCGCCGCTAATTCCACATTCTCGGGCAATTTCCAAAAATGGCATCCGGGCATTCTTAACCAGAAAAGAGAGTATTTTCCTGTCAATCTCATCAACTTCAAACTTATCGGCCATGGCAATCTAATTTAGATTAGCAATATAGTAATAGATTGTTATTTTTTTAGGGCTTTTTATTATTATTTATAATCAAATTAACAAAAAGGATGAGTACAAAGCCAGTTTTACCTACTATTTTAAATGAGCTTAGCTTTCCAAACCTCTCAAATATCCATAAATTTCAGAAACTTTATCACTATGCAAATCGTGCCAAAACAAAAGTGCTCCCTGTAAATTGTCGAATTTACAGGGAGCACTTTTTTAGTAGCCCCACCCAGACTCGAACTGGAATCTAAAGTTTAGGAAACTTCCGTTCTATCCCTTGAACTATGGGGCCATTATTTGAGTGCGCAAATTTAGGAAAAAATATTTAAAAATGGCATTTCAGCCAATGGTTTGCGGCACAAACAGAAATAGAGCCAGCATAGTGCAACTAACCGCTAGTAAACTATGCCTAAAAACAAACTACTGTTAACCCAGAAAACAGTGCAGTCATAGATTCGAACTTACAATTCCGAATCCGCTCTGGCAGAAAAGAGACAAATTAATGAACCAAGAAAAATATTTTGCGTAAAAAAACCAATAGGTGAAATAAAAGTTGTTTATTCGCTTCCTTTTCTTCTAAAAATAGATTATGTAATATTCACGAAGAAAAGCGGAATGAACACAATTCAATAATAATTAACGCCGCGCTGTATGAAGAATCTTTTACTCATCTTAGCCATCTGGCTTGTATCACTAAATCTCCTCGCCCAGGCACCGGCCGGGTATTACAACAACGCCGAAGGGAAATCGGGTGCCAATCTAAAGACTGCACTCTTTGGAATAATCAAAACCCATACCGAGCGCACCTACACCAACTTGTGGACGGATATGCAATCAACCGACAAGAAAGCCAATGGCAAGGTTTGGGATATGTACTCCGACATACCCGGAGGAACACCCGCTTATGAGTACACCTTTATAAGCCAACAATGCGGAAATTACAGTGGGGAAAACAATTGCTACAACCGCGAACACTCATTTCCCAAGAGTTGGTTTAATGATGCAACCCCCATGTATACCGACCTCTTTCACCTCTATCCAACAGATGGATATGTTAACGGAAAACGTAGCAACTACATTTTTGGGGAGGTAAGTTCTGCTTCTTGGACCTCCACCAACGGAAGCATGCTTGGCACAGCCGACCCTGTTACCGGATTATCAGGAACAGTGTTTGAGCCCATCGATGCCTACAAGGGTGATTTTGCCCGCACCTACTTCTACATGGCCACCTGCTACGAGGATAAGATTGCTAGTTGGGCATCAATTGCCACCGAAGCACAACAAATACTTGCAGGCAACAGCTACCCTGCCTATAAAGCGGTTTACGTTCAACTGCTGTTGACTTGGGCTAAGAACGATCCCGTTAGCGATAAGGAGATTGCCCGCAACAATGCTGTTTACGGTATCCAAAACAACCGTAATCCCTACATCGATCATCCTGAATACGCTGAAAAAGTTTGGAATCCAACCTCGGCTATTGGCGAAGTTACAGCATCAACCATATCTATCTACCCAAATCCGGCAACTTCCGAATTCACCATTGAGTTGCAAAACGGGAAACCATTTACTGCGGAGATCTTCAATCTCACCGGAAAATGCGTAAAACGATCAACCGACCTCAACTCCGGTGAGACAATCCAAGTTGGTGAGCTGAATAGCGGAATTTACCTTGTAAAGATCACAAGCAACAAAACCGTTATTGTAAAAAAGATTACCATCCAGAAGTAAATACACAAAACTAAACAACAGGATAGGATTCCCTGTACTGCCGAGTAAATTCGACGGTATAGGGAATTCCGCCCCTCTATTAAATGCACTTTTTTTATGAAGAAAAATTTACTCCTCCTTTCATTTTGGCTACTACCACTGCTCATATGGGCACAAGCGCCGGCAGGTTACTACACCAACGCCGATGGAAAATCGGGTGCGGAACTAAAAACAGCACTTTTTGGAATAATTGGTAATCATACTGTTCGTAGTTACGATAATCTCTGGACCGACTTCCAAACAACCGACAAGAAAGCCAACGGTAAAGTTTGGGATATGTACTCCGACATTCCAGGGGGAACACCCGCCTACGAATACACCTTTGTAACCGATCAATGCGGGAATTACAGCGGGGAAAATAATTGCTACAACCGTGAACACTCCTTTCCAAAAAGTTGGTTTGCCGAAGCGACTCCAATGTACTCCGATCTCTTTCACCTCTACCCAACGGATGGATACGTAAACGGAAAACGCAGCAACTACATTTTTGGTGAGGTAAGTTCTGCAACTTGGCAATCCACCAATGGAAGCATGCTTGGCACAGCCGATCCTACAACCAATTTAACAGGAACCGTGTTCGAGCCCATCGATACCTACAAGGGTGACTTTGCCCGCACCTACTTCTACATGGCCACCTGCTACGAAGATAAAATTACCGGTTGGGCATCCATTGCCACCGAAGCACAGCAAATACTTGCAGGCAATAGTTACCCTGCCTATAAGGAGGCTTACGTTCAACTGTTGTTGAAGTGGGCTCAGAGCGATCCAGTTAGCCAAAAGGAGATAGACAGAAACAATGCGGTTTACGGTATCCAAAAAAACCGTAATCCATACATCGATCATCCGGAATATGCCGAATATGTATGGGGAGGACAAACCCCTTCGGGCGTTTCAATATCGGCATTGGCACTAACGCCAGAATTTCCAAACGAAACAAACACGGTTTCATTGTCAGCAACAGTTATCGGTAAAACAACGATTTCGGTGGTTAAGCTAAAGTGGGGCAACACACCAGCAATGGAGTCAACAGAAATCGCCATGACCAAAACAACCGGTGATACCTACCAGACTGCGACACCAATTCCTGCACAGGCACTTAACACAACCGTTTACTACTCCGTTTTTGCCCAAGATGTGGATGGAGGAAGTTCAACGACGATAACCAAAACCTACAAAGTTGGGAACAGCCTTGTAATCTCAAATTTAACAACAACCCCAACAGCACCGAATGAAACCAACACGGTTTTAATCTCGGCAAAAGTGAACTCGGCAACTGCGCTAAATAGCGTGACACTATTCTGGGGATTAACCGCTACGCCTACTACCGAAATTGCAATGAGCACTACTGGTGGCGACATCTACACCGCGACTATCCCCGCACAGGCCGTTAGTGCTAAGGTTTACTACTACATTTCGGCAACCAACACAACACCTGCTACTGAAAAATCGACAACAGAGAGCTATACTGTTGCCAATAGTGTGGCACCGACCAACCTGCTTTCTGAAGATTTTGTTAGCTGTCTACCTTCCGATTGGTTGGCCTACAGTGTTGCATCAAATAAGAACTGGGCATGTGTTAGCAATGCTTTTGAAATCAATGGTTTTGGCGGAGATGTTGCCAGTGAAGATTGGCTTATTACCAAGAAGGTAGATGCTACAAACTACAAGAGCATAGCACTTTCCTTTAAGGTGAAAACTAAATTCACGGACGCAAACTACCCTAACACCCTGACCGTATGCTATTCGACCGACTACAGCGGTACGGGAAACCCAAACACTGCAACGTGGAACAAACTTACCTATACCGTTCCGGCATCTAACTCAAATGCATATGTTTCCAGTGGAAATATTGACCTCACTTCACTCGAAGGAAAACAGTTCTATATTGGATTTAAGTATGTTTCCTCCGGGACAACTGCTGGTTCTGCATCACTTTGGGGTGTTGATGATATTTTACTTGTAGGAACTTCAACGGTCACTAACCAAGCTCCGACTATTTCTGCAGTAGTACATACACCTACAAGTCCTGCAGTGGGAACGAACGTTACCTATTCGGCCAACGTTACCGATGCTGATGGGTCAATTAGTAGCGTTTCGCTAAACTATGGCCAAGACCCAACAAGCCTCGACCAGAGTGCAACAATGACTCTAACATCAGGAAACACATATTCGGCAACCGTTGAGTTCCCTAACGTGACAAAGCTTTACTATGAAGTAGAAGCTACCGACAATCTCAATTTGGCAACTACGTCGGCTACTATTACTGTAACTGCTGCAACGACAACCAACCAAGCACCCACGATATCGAACATATCGGTAACACCTTCAACGCCTCAACAGGGAGCGTCCATTACCATCGGCGCAACAGCAACGGATAGTGATGGATCAATTGCTGTGGTTAATGTTCTTCACGGAACTTCTGCAGACAACTTAATCAATTCACTTACAATGATTCTAGTTTCAGGAAGCAACTATAGTACAACGGTAACGGCACCACAAGCTAGCACATTGTTCTTTAAGGTGGAGACTATGGACAATCTCGGTCTAAAGACCACCTCCGAAATACAAACAGTGAATCTCACAACCGGAGTTGAACAGACCGCTAAAGATATAGTTACCCTATATCCGAACCCTGCAACCAACGAGTTAGCCATCTCCCTAGCGAACCACAGCGGCGCAAAGGTCGGAATCTACGAACTTACAGGTAAGCAAGTTGCCCAGAAGATGGTTGCATCAGGCGAAACTATCGATATCTCTGCACTTCGCAACGGTATTTACATGGTTCGTATTGAAACAGGAAACACAGTGATAACAAAGAAGATTACGGTATCACGATAATACATTACACACACCAAAAAGCAAAGCCCCGGAAATTTCCGGGGCTTTGCTTTTTATATCTCACGTATTACCGTTTTTAAAAGTACTTCTTTTTTGAAGTAGTTATGACAAAATCCTTTAGATAGAAGGGTTCAAAGTAGGCTACATCCACAAAATCACTGTTTTTAAAAGCATCTAATGCCGGAGTAATAAGATTTTTTGCTGATGCGTAATTACCTTCTAGAAAAATCGCATTCGGATGATCGATAAACTCCTTACACTTAGCCGCGCCATTGCCAAAAAACACAACCTTTCCTTTTTCCAAAAACGAGGCAAAGCTGGAAGGTTCAATAATCACGGCCTTTACAGGATCGACCAATTGAAAAGTTTCGTCGTATAGCGCACTGTAAACCTCCATGCGACGAGCATCAATCATAGGACAAAGCAAAAAGGAGTTAGAGTCACCCAATCTGGTTTTGGCCATTTCCATTGCACCGTAACACATCAAAAGCAAACTATCTACTGCAATTAGGGGTAATTCGGCCGCATAGCAGATCCCCTTGGCTGTAGAAACGCCTATTCGCAAACCGGTATAAGAACCAGGACCTCGGCCCACACATACTGCGCTAAGTTGCTTTGGTGTTACAGCCGCCTCTTTCAGAAGTTCATCTATAAAAACCGCAAGCAAAGCAGCATGAGAGAATCCTTCGCTATTTTCTCTGTAACACAAAAGCTGCCCATCTTTAGAGAGGGCAGCCGAGCACACATCAGTGCTTGTTTCAATCGTTAAAACTAAGGCCATTAACTATTATTCCTTTTCGAACAGTTTATCTTTTGGCACCTTTTGAACCAAAACAGAATCTTTTAACCGCCGCGAAATTACACTAAAAGGAGCAATAACTACTTCCATCGAATCGGTGAGGCCCGATATAATTTCAATGTAGGAATCATCCTGAATACCCGTTTTAACAGCATAGTGCTTTACCTTATTTGTCTTAGTCACAACAAAGACAACCTCAACCGGTTTATCGCTAACGCTTTTTTTGGCATCCACCGAGCCGCTTTTAGCCTCTGGTTTCTTTTCTTCTTTGCTACCCGACTTCTTTTCCATATCCATTTTGGTAGTATCGGACAAAATAGTGATGGCCTGAATAGGTAAGGTCATAACGTTTTCCTTGCGCTCAGTTTGTATATCAACCGTGGCGGACATACCCGGACGAAACGGGTTAGCAATCCCCTTTTTTGTTAAATCGGCGTAAGAATCCTCCAATAACAGAACTCTTACTTCGAAACTAGTTACCTGATCGGCCGAACCACCCTGAACACTAGCCGAGTTTGCAATTTGGGTAACAATTCCTTTAAATTTCCTACCCATGTAGGCATCCACCTCAATTAGTGCCGTATCGTTATACTTAACACGAACAATGTCGTTCTCATTTACATCCACACGAACCTCCATATTGTTCAGGTTCGCCAAGCGCATTAGTTCAGTACCAGCCATTTGCATGGTTCCTACCACGCGCTCACCTTTTTCAACATTGAGTTTAGAAATAGTTCCCGACACAGGAGCATAGATGGTAGTTTTTGCTAAGCTTTCACGAGCCTCTTTTACGGTGGCATCGGCACTCTTAACGCTAAACCTAGCCGCTTCATAATCGCCTTTGGCAACCTTAAATTGCGACTCGGCACTTTCGAAATCAGCTTGCGATATTGCTTTCTGAGCAAACAACTCCTTGTTCCTATCGTAGGCAAGTTTTGCCATTTGGAGTTGTGCCTCAGTTTGTAACAATCGAGCATTGGAAGAATTAAGAGCAGCCTCAGCTCTCTCCATTCCACTAACATAGGTGTCAGGTTTAATCTTCACAAGAAGATCACCCTTATTTACCTTATCACCCTCCTTAACCATTAACTCCACAATCTCGCCCGATACATCTGGACTTATTTTGACCTCCTTTACCGGTTGGACTTTACCGTTGGCGGTGATCGTTTCCACAATTGTCCGCTTAGTAGGTCTTTCAATGGCCACCTTTACAGAAATTTCCTTGCCTAACCAGCCAGCCGACTTTCCGACAACAAGAAGCAGGGCAACAATTACGACACCCAATATCGCATATTTTAAAATGTTGTTTTTCTTTTTCATCTTGAAAAATTTTATCGATCGTCTTTTTTTGTAGTAAAATCAAACATTAACTATACGCAAATTAGAGCTTAATAGGATTCCCCCTGTAAAAGTCCATAATTTTTGTCTTAAAGATATACTCGTAGCGTGCTTGCAACAAGTCGCTTTGCGCCTTAGCCAGCTTATTCTTTGCCGTATTATACTCCAATGAGGTGATTAGCCCAACATTGAATCGATTCTCGTTATACTTGAATGCTTGGTTTAAGGTCTCCACCGATTTGTTGCTGGCAGTATATCGATTATAGGAAGCAACGGCATCGGACGAAGCCTGCTGTATTTCTTTATAAAGGTTATTCTTTTCCACCTGAAGAGCAATTACCGACCTATGGTAATTCGCTTTTGAATTACTCACATTATAGCGCGTAGAGAAACCAGAAAAAATTGGAATACTCAACCGGAAGTAGACACCCAAATTTTTGTTATCCTGCAACTGGTCAAAAAACGGATAACTCTTGGATACTGGCACTCCATTTACAACCGTTACCTGATCGCGATTATCGGAATAGCTAGAGCCGTAAGATGCTCCAAGCGTTAGCTGCGGATAGTAACCTCCCTGAGCAATACTGATAGCTGTTTTGGCACCTTCCACCCTAAATTGCGCTGTTTTTATCTGGGGCAAGTAACCCTCGGCAATAGGATAAACCGAATTGTAATCGGAAGTAACAAGAGCGATATCAAAGCCATCAAGAGCGGGTTGAGCTATTCTGAACGTGGTATCGGTCAGGTCGAGCAGCTGGATAAGCTGTAGGTTAGAAAGCGCGAGTTTGTTCTTAGAGTTCACCAATTGCAACTCCTCAGAGGCCTCCTGTGCCTGAATATCGAGAAGGTTTCCAAGCACTACTTTACCTGCATCCACCAATTTGCGGGTTTGTGCAACCTGTTGTTGGGTAAGAGTTAGCTGATCCTCGCTAACCCGATAAAGTTCCTCATCGAGAAGTATCTGCAAGTAAGCGGCCGTAATATTTAAGGAAATATCGTTTTTCAACTTCTCAAACTCACTGCTGGTTGCCAGCAAATCGTAGCGATTCTTCTTGATGGTGTTTTGTTTTTGCCAGCCATTAAATAGCACGACGTTTGCGCTGATGGAACCATTACCGTTCATTACTGTTTTATCCACAAAAGTGTAGGTGGTAGGATCTACCGCCCTTCCAATTGTTGTGCTTTGAGACACATCAGCGCTAAGCGAGGGTAAAAGGCTATATTGCGAGGCTCGATAAGTGTTCTCCTGAACCTTTAGGCTCAAATCTTGACTCTTTATGCTGAGATTATTCTCGAGTGCATAGCGAACGCATTGCTCCAAACTCCAACCGTTTGTGGTTGAATCTGTGGCCGGTTCTGTCTGTCCAAAAGAAGAGTGGCCGACAAGAAGCATCAATGCCACAACACTCCATTTTAATTGAATACGTTGTAATTGCATGGCAATTTTTTTTCGATAAAAATCAGGTTATTGGATGATAGTAACAATTAATAGTTTAGCTTCCTATTGAAAAACTATCTGCATAAAGATAATTTGATGCTCATAAAAGTAAAAAAAAGTTGGAACATAAGCTCAAATACTTTCAAACCTAATCAATTTACATGGTTATCAGGTTTTTCTTTACAGTAGAAATCACTTAGTTTTGAGGTATTACATCAAAATAAGATAATGATATTCAACAATTCCAGCTAAAATAAAAGGGACTGCGGCACGATTTGTAATCACACAAAAAAAACAAATTCCCAACAACACAACTACAATATACCATCGACTAACGCTCATCAACCAGTATACATGTAACAATAATCGCAAGGATACGCGAAAATAGCGTTGACCATTTTAAAAAAAGTAGTAAGTTTACCCTGCTTGTTTGCCAAAATATACCGCTATGGTTATCAAACTGAAAATCCGCCAGAAGATACAACTCTTCATCCTCAGCACATCAATTGTTATTTTTGTGGCCACCATAGGCTACATAAGCATTTCGGCCCGAAACATAGCCGTTTCCAGCGCTCGCGATCTGGCGGATGCTCGAATACAAGAATCGGCGTTAAACATTCAGGATAAGTTGAATGCAGATTTTTCCGTGGTGAGAACCTTCTCACAGTCGTTCTTGGAATACCGTAACCTTCCTCGGGAGGAATGGAAAAAATTATTTTCGGGAATGTATCTAAACGTTCTTCAACGTAATCCGCAAATGGATGCCATTTGGGATAGTTGGGAGTTGAGCAACCTCGATCCCACATGGAACAAACCCTACGGAAGAGAATTCTACCTCTGCTGGCGCGAAGGCGGTGAAATTTTGACAAAATCGGAGATAAGAAGCCTTACTGGCGATCCACCGCACTACGCTGCAATGAAAGCTGCGGGAGTTGAAAACATAGCAGAACCATACATCTCTCTTCTCCAAAAAGGAGGATTGATGACCACCTTGGTATGCCCCATGTTCGAAAAAGGGAAATATATTGGCCTTATTGGAGTAGACTTACTGCTCACACGCTTTCAGGAGTACGTTCGAAACATAAAACCATTTGAGGGAAGTTACGCCTTTATGCTTTCCGGAGATGGAATGATTGTTTCGGACCCGGATACCGCAAAAGTTGGCAAAAACCAATCAGAATTTGATTTCCGCAAGCAAATGAACGAGAAGTATAAAATTCTCGAACAGATGCGTAAGGGCAAGAAAGTTTCTTTTACCGATTTTAATGAAAATGGAGAAGAATACTACTATTCCTATACACCTATGCAGGTGGGGCAAACACTGACTCCTTGGACTTTGGGCATTGCCGTTCCCCTAAAATCGATGCTGAGGGATGCAAACCACGCCTATAATGTTTCAATCATTACCGGAATTTTAGGTTTGCTCATACTCGTTTTGGTTATTGCATATTTGGCCAACAGCATCACCCTTCCCATCGAAAAGGTGACTAAGAGTCTGGCTCAGATGGCCACCGGTAAGGTTGATCGCAGCATGAAGCAAGATATCCATACTGGCGATGAAATGGACGATATGACCAAGGCGCTCAATATATCCATTGATGGATTGGTTGATAAGGCTGACTTTGCAACCGCAATCGGCCAAGAGAACCTCTCCGTTGACATCAACCTGCTCAGCAATGAGGATATTTTAGGCAAAGCCCTGCTCAACATGCGCGACAGCCTACGAAAAGCAAAACTCGAAGAGGAAACCCGCAAGGAGGAAGAGGCAAAAATTCAATGGGCCAACCAAGGCTTAGCTTCCTTTACTGAGATACTACGCCAAACCAACGATGGAATGGTAACCCTTTCCGACAATATTATAAAGCATTTGGTTCGCTACCTAAATGCAATTCAGGGTGGAATCTTTGTGAAAAACGAGGACGATGTGCATAACGTATTCTACGAAATGGTGGCAGCCTTTGCTTACGACCGAAAAAAATACCTTACAAAAACATACGAGGAGGCCGAAGGCCTTGTTGGTACATGTGGAGCCGAACGCAACACCATATACCTAACCGAAATCCCCCAAGATTATATTGAAATAACCAGTGGACTGGGCGATGCAAATCCTAATGTCCTTCTTCTCGTTCCACTTAAAACAGAAGAGGTTATTCTCGGTGTTATGGAGATCGCCTCCCTTCATAAATTTGAAAAATACCAAATCGAATTTGTCGAGAAAATTGCCCAAAATATTGCGGCAACAATTCACTCGGTTCGCGTTAACGAAAAAACTAAGGTTCTCCTAGAACAATCGCAGCAGCAAGCCGAAATCATGGCAGCACAAGAAGAGGAGATGCGTCAGAACATGGAAGAGCTGCAGGCAACACAAGAAGAGTCGGCCCGAAAAGGAACTGAAATGGAAGGATTGATTAATGCCCTTAACGCTTCCAACTACGTTATTGAATACGATATTCGTGGATATATTCGAAGCGTAAACGACTCCTACCTCGATCTGCTTGGTGTCAGCCGTGAAAACATTGTAGGTACCCACCATTCCGATGGTGTGGACATGTCTACCTACGAAGAAGAAACATACGATGAATTTTGGAATACCTTACTTGCTGGTAAGATTAAGAAGCACACCACAAAGCTAAAAATTAACGGCATCGATTTGACACTGATCGAAACCTACACTCCTATTTTTAACGAGCACGGCGAAATAACTACAATTCTTAAAATTGCTACCGACGTAACCGACGCTCAAAAGAAAAAACATTAACCACATTGTGTATAGCGAAGTAAAAGCCACTGGAAAACCAGTGGCTTTTTTTCTGAATATAATCTGTCTATTTTATTACTCGCAAGAAGAGGAACTCAAAAACCGGTATACCTACAAATCAACCTTTTCAAAAATTATTTCATACCCACTAAATGTCCTAATATTCATAACCCTTTGCTTGTCGAGCATAATGTATTGTCCTCGAATACCGGTTAAAACGCCCTCAACTATCCCCACCTTCTCAAGATTGACCGAATTAAGGATGGTAGGATACTCCAACACGGGATAGTTAATCTCATAAATCTCGTCGGAAGGAAGAAAATAATCAAGCAGATTCTGTGGAAAAAGCTCCCGCGAAAGTGTTCGTTGTCCAGCCAAATCAATCTCCTCGGGTTCAACACCTCGGAGCATCTTGCGCCAATCGGTCTTATCGGAAAAGTATGCCTTGAGCGCAACCTCCAACGATCCGGCCAAAAATCGGTTGGGAAGTTGCGCAATGCGAACTGCCCGAGAGGCTCCTTGATCAATCCACCGTATAGGTATTTGGCTTTTACGGGTTACCCCAACCTTTAGCCCACCGGAAACTGCCAGGTAAACATAATGATCGGCAAGACAATGTTGCTCGGCCCATTGCATGTTGCGAGCTTCGCCAAGGTGAGCACGACACAACTCCGGCCTAAGAACACAAGCCTCCGTTTCCGGTATCTTAATAAAGCAGGGATAACAGTAGCCTTGGCCAAAACTCTTCTTTGTGGTTTTACCACAATTCAGGCACAGAATACGATTTGTCCACGACAATCGAATGGCCGTTCCAAGTAGCCTATTCATGGGAATATCCTCATTGTCGAGCACAAGGGTATAGTTTACCTGAGGATCACCAACGGCATACGCCACCTTCATTTTCCGTAAAACACCTACACTGCTCATACGTCAAATTTTTGGCAATTTAGGAAAAACAAAAAGACTCTCTGCCGATTAACCGACATCCAAAAAAATTTCCCTTACAATTCAATATAAAATGGATCGAACGAATTATCAGCACAACAGAAGTGACAAAACAACTTTTCACTATATACAACATCTACAGCACCTTAATGCGTTCCTACCAAACGCGCCATCCAAATTTGAAACAATAAAGCATCCGTTCGTCAAAATATTGTCACATTTTTACTACCTTGTTGTGCATGGTAGTAATATTTAATTGTATGTTTGCATAACCATATTCAGTGCATCACCTAATTCTAAAAGATATGAAAAACACTATGAACGTTAACATTGGTGGTCAAGCATTCGTAATTGATGAGGATGCATACCATATTCTAAGAACCTACCTTGAGTCGTGGGAGGCCAACTTATTTGAGGATCCGGGCAAGCGGGAAATCTTGGACGACATGGAGTCCCGTATTGCAGAAATTTTTCTGGCGAGCATAAAGGTTGCTGGCACGGTAGTTTCCATTTCGTTGGTTGAGAGTGCTATTAAGATAATGGGAAAACCCGATGAGGCCGAAACATTCGCGGATACGAATACGGTAGTTACACCCAGAGCGTATCGGAGAATCTATCGCGATACCGAAAACCGTATTCTAGGAGGTGTATGCTCTGGTATTTCGCTTTACTGGAGAATTGACCCCATAATTTTCCGACTGCTATTTGTCCTTGGGGTTCTCTTTGCTGGAACCGGTATTCTAATTTACCTCGTGCTCTGGATTGCCATACCGAAAGCGATTACCCCTGCACAAAAGCTGGAGATGAGAGGCGAACCCATAACCGTGGAGAATATCCGTAAGGCGGTAACCAACGAGTTCAACGAAGTCTTTTCACAAAAAAAATAAGAGCCATGAACGCAGAAAACGTAAAAGCCCAAATGCGAAAGGGCGTGCTGGAGTACTGCATACTCTCCATACTTTCGAAGCAGGATGCCTATGCCTCCTCCCTCATTCAGCAGCTCAAGGAGTCGGAAATGATTGTGGTGGAAGGAACGCTCTACCCGCTGCTCACCAGGCAGAAGAACCAGGGATTGCTCAGCTACCGCTGGGAGGAGAGCACTCAAGGTCCACCAAGGAAGTACTACGCTATTACCGAGAAAGGACGAGAATTTCTCTCCGACCTCGACCAGGCTTGGACAGAGCTGGTGGATACCGTAAAAAAGATACGCGAACAATAGACTCATAACCATGGAAAAGATAATTCATGCAACAGTTGGTGGAGTTTCGTTTCAACTCGAAGAAAACGCTCACCATAGCCTTAGTGCCTATTTATCCGATATTAGAAAGCACCTAACCGGAAGGAAAGATGCCTCTGAAATTACAGAGGATATTGAGGCGCGAATTGCCGAAATATTAGTGGAACTAAACGATGGTTCCACCAAGCCAATATCCTTTGATATTGTTGGAAAAGTAATCGAACGCGTTGGCCTTCCTGACCAAATTGAGTTTGGAGATGAACCCACAACTAAAGAGAATGCGGAGCCAAGGGAACGGTATTCCCGAAGATTGTACCGCAACGGAACTAACAGGGTATTTGCGGGAGTTTGTTCCGGACTTGGCACCTACTTCAATACCGACCCAATTCTGTTCCGTGTGGCCTTCATTATCCTGTTTGTTTTCCCAATACTGAAGCATCACTGGTTTAATGGATTTGGCATTTTGCTCTATCTCATTTTGTGGGTAGTTGTTCCAAAGGCAAAATCGCATCGCCAGCTAATGGAGATGAATGGTAAGCCATTCGACATCAACGGTGTAAAAAGTTCGGTAGCACAGGAGTTCAAAGAGGCATCGGGCAGCATGAAAGCCCGTACCGGACATGGCGGATTCTTGGAAAAACTGGGACTTTTCCTAGGTGAACTTCTCATGGCCATCGTCAAGGTTCTGAAAGTTTTCATTAAGGTAATTTTTGCCATATTCTCCCTAATTTTTATTACCGTAGGAGTAATACTCGTAATTGCGCTATTCATGCTAATGTTTGTTGATGCAGGTGGTAGTCTAGTAACCAATATGACTACCCATTGCGATATTTACATTAGAGAGCTTGCCGCAATTTTTGTGGGAACCGATGGATTCTGGGGCGTTACTATTCCTGCCACCGCGCTTATTCTAATACCAACACTGGGGCTCATTTACCTTGGTTTGCGGCTGGCCTTCCGGTTCAAAGCCAACGACCGACTTATTGGCTACAGTGCACTTGGGCTCTGGTTTGCAGCGCTAATTGTGGGCACATTCTTCAGCATCTCGGAAATAAAAGAGTTTAAGAAGAACAGTTGGGTAAAAACCAACCAAAGCATAACAGCCCAAAAAACAGACACCCTAATAATCCGTGCCAACGATATGGCATTGATAGACGACTGCTGCGATTTCAACTCCCGAAACGATGACGATTCGGATGATCTACCATTTTTCCTTTACTCCGATGGAAAAACCCTACTTAGGCTAGCGAACCTGAACATAGAGAACGGGAAAGATCAGCCCATCTCGGCTTGGCTCGACCGGTTTGCCTGTGGCGAGAATAAGCCAGAAGCAATTGTAAATGCTGAGGCAGTGGACATTTCGGTTACACAGGATGGAACCACCCTCAACCTCGACCCCGTGATAACCTTCTCCAAAACCAACAAGTGGCGGTTTCAGAAGGGAACCATCAACTTAACACTTCCCGAGGGAAGCATTGTTTACTTTGATGCCAACACGAAAAAATTATTGGACAATTCGCCCTATAGCCACACCTATGTTTCGGGCTATATGTCAGGCAAATACTACGAAATGACGGAGAATGGGCTAAGAGAAATCGCTCGAAAAGAGTAGTTTTTTTTGAAAACATCTTGCAAAAAAGAGGATTTGTATTACATTTGCACCGCAATAAAATGCGGCACTGACCTATGGTGTAATGGCAGCACTACTGATTTTGGTTCAGTTAGTCCAGGTTCGAATCCTGGTAGGTCAACTTCTAAAACTCCAGTCTGCAAAACTGATGTTCAACGAGATTAGTAAAAACGCCCCTTTCAGGGGTTTTTTACTTTTATCGGTTTAAGAATTTCAAGGCCTATTTCCATTGTTTTTGGCGAAATGTTTCCCAATCGTTTCCCAATCGCTAAGAACAATTTCTATGGAAAGCTACTCAGCAAAAATCTATTCTCGAGAAGATTTTAAGAGAAAAGACGGAACAAATCCACTCTACCTAAGAATTACTATTAATCGGAAGACCAAAAAGTTTTCGCTTGGTATTTCCGTTAAGTCCAGCTACTGGGACAAAAAGAATGGTAAGGTAAGAAAGGGCGACCCAGCCCATTTCAACAAGAATCTGACCCTTGAATCATGCCTTAAACGAGCGGAGGAGATTCTCTTTGAATACCGAATAAACCGGAAACAGTTAACCTTTGATGCTTTCGATGTTGCCTATCAAGTTCCGCACAGCCAGAAAACCTTGTCATTTATAGATTACGCAACGGAATATGTGGAGTCAATGTATCGAAATAATGGTTCTTATGATACCTATAGAACTCGTAAATCATGTATATCCAAGGTAAAGCAATTTGCAAAGGGTGATATTTCTCTTACAAGCATTGATCTTGCATTCTTACAGCGATTTGAAGAACACATGAACATTGTGGATGGCAATAGCCAATCGTCGAGGGCAAGAATATTCGCCTTTATGAAAGCAGTAATAAACAAGGCAATAAATGAAGAACTGATCGCTGACAATATTTTTAGAAAGTTCAAATTCTCGGCACAGGATGGAACAAGGGAATACCTAACAAACGATGAGGTCTTAAAACTAAAAGCAATTCACTATAGTCCCAATACGCATAAAACGATCAAAACAGCCTTAGTTCCCTTTCTTTTTGCATGCTACACGGGTATCCGATTTAAGGATATATCTGAGCTTCGCTTTAAGCACATTATTCACGTCAGTGAGAATGGAACAAGCAAGTCGTACCTACAGTTTGTAATGCACAAAACTAAAGAGGCAATTCAAATACCCCTTAGCAATATGGCTCTTGAACTTATACCCAATAAAACATTCGATGAAGACAAACTATTCAAAGTTTATACAAACCAACCACTTAACCGTTATCTTAAAGAGGCAATGGATTTGGTTGGCATTACTAAGACAATAACTTTTCACTGCGCTAGACATACTTTTGCAACGCAATTGCTTGATGCAGGGGTTCATCTAGAAACCGTGAGAAAACTACTAGGTCACAACGATTCGAAAACCACACAGATTTATGCCAAAACCTCACTAAAATCTAAGGAAAGTGCAATTGATGCACTTAACAAATGCTTCGAAGAGGTAGATAGTAATACATCCAAGTAATCGTATGGTGATCTGTATCCACGCAATGAATAACCCAACAACTCCATTTGCGCTCATTTACTGAGTATTACAAAACAGCGAGACTAAAAAACATGCAATTAATTATATCAAATCACTGATATTGAGCGCTATGAAATGTGTTAAATTATATTATGCGCTCATTTAATGCATATTATAACACAATCAGCGTATTAATAACACCACAAAATGTAGCAAACTACTGATATTGAGCGATAAAGAAATAGACCAAAATTCACTTAGCGCTCATTTACTGCACCTTACTCATATTCTAATAGGATAACAAACTGAATAGCCTCCGTATATAGCTATTAATGAACGCTCAACATCCAATTGCCTAATCGCAATTATAGTAAGCAATACGACGTATTACAGCAGAATCAAGCGTTGATAAACCTGTATTGTTCGGACTTATGAGGGGAGTGAAAATAGCGGAAATCATGTGTTCTATGTGTTCGAAACATCACATTAACCTATTTTGCAGCGCATTCCATCGAGCACATAGTTTTTTGAGTAGAACACATAAGAGGAGTAGGGAATAAAGAGACAATCTCCCGAGGATGAAGTGCAACCCTAACAAACACAGAGCAACGATTAAATCATGACCCCATACAGCGGCAAAAACCTGCAAAAAGGCTTCTGTTACGGTGGTAAGTTGCTATGAAATTATAAGCATGTGGCCAAAG
>NZ_FMYP01000007.1 GCF_900096565.1 Williamwhitmania taraxaci | reverse complement strand
AATGTAACCGTATAGCTGTTGATATTCCACTTGGCGTATAGCGTTGTGTTTGCAGTTACCTTGTCGGATGTAAAGTTCCAAGGGTTTGTGCAAGCCGCCTCCTTATACCAAGCAACAAAGGCGTAGCCAGTGCGGGTTGGATTGGCAGGAGCAGTGATTGCTGTGTTGTAATTTGTTGTTTTTGGTGCTACCACACTACCCAACTGCGAATCAAATGTAACCGTATAGCTGTTGATATTCCACTTGGCGTAAAGGGTGGTGTTTGCGGTAACTAAATCGGATGTAAAGTTCCAAGGGGTTGTGCAAGCCGCCTCCTTATACCAAGCAACAAAGGCGTAGCCAGTGCGGGTTGGATTGGCAGGTGCGACAATTGTTGCGTTAAAGGATGGGGTTAAATCAGCTATTGCGGATCCACCCTGCGAATTAAATGCAACGAAGATTGACTCGCCAATATTCAAGAAATCCTGCCAGTATGTAGCCGCTTTATATGCCGCCGTCGACCCAATAGGAACTATCAGTTGGCAAGTCGTTTTGTTAATCTGATTGAATGTACTTGAGCCTATGGGGAGCGGGGTATTTATGGCAACTACAATTTTGGTAATGCCTTGACAGTTTGAGAATGCAAAATCCTGAATAGAAGCAATGGAACTAGGAATGGCTATTGTGCCCTTAAAATTAGTACAATATGCAAAGGCTTTGGTCGGTATTGTAGCGATTGAATTAGGAATAATCAAATCTCCGGTTAACCTAGAACAACTTTGGAAAGACGAGATTCCGATAGATGTTAATGAGTTAGGAAGGATTAAATTACCCGCAATTCCCGAAGAAACAAATGCAGCTTCACCAATGGATATAATGTTACTCGATAAAGTAAAAGTGCCTTTAAGGTTTAAACAATTCCAAAACGCGTAGGAACCGATTGAAGTAACAGAATTTGGTATATTTAAACTACCCTGTAATCCACGACAGTACATAAATGCGTTGTCACCTATTGAGGTAACATTACTAGATAGAATAAGGTTGCCATTTAATGCGGAACAGGAAGTAAAAACTCCCACACCTATCTTGGTTACTGAGTTTGGTATTGTTAAGCCTCCAGTTAAATTGGAGCAACCATTAAATAAACGATCCTCGATTGTTGTAAGCGAATTGCTTAACGTAAGCGCTCCGTTAAAACCAGAACAATTTACAAAGGCCTCGGCCCCAATTGAGGTTACCGAATTGGGTATAGTTAATGCCCCAGTAAATCCACTACATCCCGTAAATGCACGATAACCTATTGAAACTAGTGAATTAGGGATTATAAGATTACCCGTAAACATGCAACCGTCAAACGTGTAATTACCTATAGCTGTTAATGAGGGTGGAAGGGTCAATGTCCCGGTTAATCCGCTGCAATCTGAAAATGCTCCATCAGCAATTGTTTTAACTCCGCTGGGTATTACCAGGCTCCCGGTTAACTTTGAACAACCATTAAATGAATTGTCTCCAATAGATGTAACCGTATTAGGGATCGATAGTGCCCCTGAAAGGTTAGTACAACCAAAAAATGCGTATTCTCCAATAGAAATCAATGTTGATGGAAACGTTATCTTGGTTAAACTACTTTTCAAATAAAAAGCCTTAGCGGGGAATCCTACGGGATTAAGGTCGCCGTCGACAATCTGCACCGACCCCATATCGAGCACGGCCAGCACTGGCATTTTATCCCTCATGAAAAAAATATCACTGGAATTAATAAGGCCCGTTACAGTCAAATCAGTAACGGTATTCGCATTTCCTCCAGCCGCCGTTAGCGCAGCGCTAAAGCCACCTGCTGTAGGTACGTTTACGGTTATAGAAACCTGTGCAGAGGCAATAATTGTTAATAGTGCAATGCATAAGGTTAGTAAAAATTTCTTCATAGTATCTGTTTAATAATGAGATATGGAATTTTGTATCAAAAGTAGTTTTTTCGTTTGAATAAAAAAATATTGACAATTATTTTTGTAGAGGTCAACTTATTTGATTTTTGTTGAATTTGCCCCAGGAAGCCATTGTTTCAAACGATCTTAAGGCGTTTGTTTTTCACACTCACCTTAATTGAACCTTCCAAATCTAATGTTCTGATTCCGGAGACATCGCATATTTATAGGAAGATTGCGGAGGGAACATTCGACCCAGGTCGGGGTGGTACACATTCGCGGGTGACCTTTTTTGATAGACACAATGCTCCTCCTTGGTATATGCAAACCAAAAATAACAAAGCCTCCTATTGCTGAGAGGCTTTCGAAGTGTGGTTGTTTTAATAGCTTATGTTCCGCTAATAATATGCTGAATATAGCTATATACTGGTGGAATAAAGCCAATGAAGAGAATTTCGGCAGCACAGATGGTGTAGACTGCAATCTTTCTAAATATTACTTAGTAGATTTACACACCAATATTTGTTAGCCATGAATGCAATAGAGCAAGCCGCACAAGCCATTCGCCAATCGTCCTATACCGTTGCTTTTACTGGCGCAGGCATCTCTGCCGAAAGTGGCATTCCCCCCTTTCGCGGCGAAAAGGGCATTTGGAACCGTTACGATCCGAAGGTGCTCGAGCTAAGCTACTTTTACGCCCATCCCGAGGTGTCGTGGCAGGCCATCCGGGAGATATTCTACGATTTCTTTGGCAAGGCCAAGCCCAACGCTGCCCACCTTGCGCTGGCGCAGCTGGAGGCCGCCGGATATTTGAAGAGCATTATTACCCAGAACATCGACAACCTTCACCAGGAGGCCGGCAGTAGTCGCATCTTTGAGTTCCATGGCAACTCCCATACGCTGGTTTGCACCCGCTGCCATGCCCATTATCGTATTGGCGAGATTAGCCTCGAAGTGTTGCCACCACTCTGCACCAAGTGCGGCGCACTCCTTAAGCCCAATTTTGTCTTTTTTGAGGAGGGAATACCCGAGCAGGCCTACGCCGGATCGGTGGAGGCCTCCGAAAATGCACAGGTGATGGTGGTGGTTGGCACAACAGGAGAAGTTTACCCTGCCGCTACCATGGTCTCCATTGCTAAGCAGCATGGGGCCAAAATCATTGAGATTAACCTAGAGTCCTCAGCCTTTACCCATCGGTATACCGATATCTTTATTGGCGGCAAGGCGGGGGAGGTGCTGCCGCAGCTGGTGAAAGAGGTGATGGGGACGTAATGCTGCGCCCCTCTTTTCTTTCACCCGTCTTTATGCTTATTTCCTATATTTCCTTTTCAAGTATATTACCAAGAATGCTATTGCGCCCATCACTAGCAGCACGCCCCAAATCTTAACCAGAAACACGATTATCTCTTCCAGTATCCACCATCCCTGAATAAGTGCGTCGCCAATGCGCGAGAGGATGTTGGGTTTGCTGGCGGCAACGTAATTGAAGTTGGGCTGTATCGATTTTATTACAATGGCTTCTTGGTAAATGGTGAGGTTTATGGTGCAGTAGTTTACCTGATCTTTCAGCGACATCGTATGCACGCTTACCTCATCGGACTGGAGCTGCCTGTCCAGCATTCTATCTTCGGCGTTGCTGGATTCGCCCAACTTCTTGCCACGATTGTCTATGTGGGCTGCTTGGCGATTGTTGTAGGTGTTTAGGCGCTGCGATTTCATCCGGTTGGCTACAAACTGTAGCGTAACGTCGTCCATCTTAATAATGCGGTAATCGAGGTAGGTTATTAGCTTGTTGAACTGTCGAACCAAGCTGTCCAGCCTTTCGTTGGGCACGCGCAGCACCATGCTGTTTTGAACCACCACTTGGCGTGTAACGAGTATGGAGTCGCGGCTAATCTTGGTCGATTCGCTGTTCTCCTGGCTATTTTCGAGGTTGGAGTAGGTGATAAATCCACCGTAGTTGGTAGCAATATCTTCAATTTGCTCGGTTGCGCTCATTACGTTCTTCACCTCAAACCTTACATCGGCAGTGCGGATAAACTTACGGCCTTCGGGTGTTTTGGTGTTGAGTTTTAACTCTTGTGCCGAAGCAGTATCAGTAGAGTCGACATCCATTTCCACAGTGGGTTCGTAGCTTCTTTGATTCGAGCTGCACGATGCTAGAATTAATAGGGAAAATACTAACAGGGTTGATAAAGTGCGGTAGTTCATAGTTGTAGAATTAGTGGAATAAAAGTAACCATTTCTTCTACAATTCAGGGGTTAGGTTTAAATTATATGATAGAATAGAGATAGAGGCGCATTTGGGGAGTGATAGATCAGGGCGGCGCAATAGGGCTACACGCATTGTAGGAGTGTGGTTCGCGCCGCCACTCGTTTGGTTGGATTTACCCCGGGTGACCAGCCTGAAAGCTGGTGAACCCGGGGCTATTGATATTTTAGGCCTCTGGCCTAACCCTTTTATGTTAGCTTCGGTCTGCTGGGTGCGCTGCTGCGCAAGCATGCAGGGAGTAAAACTTGTTCCGAGAAGAGTTGCGCAAGCCTGCAGCAGCAAAAACATCCAGAGGGAAGAGTTGCGCAAGCATGAAGGGAGTAAAAACTCTACCGTGAAAAGTTCATGCAGCCTGCAGCAGCAAAAACATCTAGAGGGAAGAGTTGCGCAAGCATGCAGGGAGTAAAAACTCTACCGTGAAAAGTTCATGCAGCCTGCATGGAGTAAAACTTGTTCCGAGAACAGCTGCGCAAGCATGCAGGGAGTCAAACTTGTTCCGAGAACAGTTGCGCAAGGGTGCAGCAGCAAAAACATCCAGAAGGAAGAGTTGCGCAAGCATGCAGGGAGCAAAACTTCTACCGTGAAAAGTTCATGCAGCCTGCATGGAGTAAAACTTGTTCCGAGAACAGCTGCGCAAGCATGCAGGGAGTCAAACTTGTTCCGAGAACAGTTGCGCAAGGGTGCAGCAGCAAAAACATCTAGAGGGAAGAGTTATGCAAGCATGCAGGGAGTAAAAACTCTACCGTGAAAAGTTCATGCAGCCTGCATGGAGTGAAACTTGTTCCGAGAACAGCTGCGCCAGCCTGCAGCGCCGCGCCAACTTCGGTCTTCGGTCTTCTGACTTCCGTCTTCCGTCTTCCGTCTTTTCACCTTTCACCTTTCACTTTTCACTTTTCACTTTTACCTTTCACCCCTGCATTAAAAAGCGCAGCCAAATTGACCGCGCTTCTGTTTTCTAAAATTATGTAATGGAACCGCGCTCAATGCCTTTTACTTGCAAATCCACACCTATCCGTCTTTTCACCTTTCACTTTTCACCTTTCACTTTTTACCCTATACTGGTAAATATCTTCAATAGATAGCACGCACATGTCGTGTTTCTGTGCAAACTCTACGATTGTGGGTAGCTTAGCCATGGATCCATCCTCGTTGGTAAGCTCGCACAGCACCGCGAAGGGTTGGAATCCGGCAAGAACGGCAAGGTCAACGCTGCCCTCGGTGTGGCCACGGCGGGCAAATACGCCCTCGGTGCGGGCAACCAGCGGGAACACATGGCCGGGGCGCGCGAGATCGGCGGGTTTGGCGTTGTGGGCAATGGCGGCCCGAATGGTGGTAAGCCTATCGGTGGCCGATACGCCGGTGGTAACACCCACAGCGGCTTCAATAGTTGTGGTAAACGCGGTTTGGAATTGGCTGTTGTTATTAGCTACCATTGGGGGGAGCTCTAGCTGTTTGGCTCGCTCTTCAGTTATACAAAGGCATACAATTCCGCTGCACTCGCGAATCATCATGGCCATGCCGGAAACCGTTAAATTCTCGGCTGCAAAAATTATATCGCCCTCGTTTTCGCGGTTTTCGTCGTCCACCAACAATACTCCTTTGCCGGAGGCTAGGTCTTGAATTGCGCGCGAAACTCGCTCTTGAAATGTGTTGCCGAATGTGTTTAGTAGATTGCTCATTTGCCCTAGTTTAGATTGTGCGTATTCAGGGCAATGTAATTGCAGCAAGGCATGGCCCCACAATGGGCTAGCAGTTTGCTGCGGCTTTACTTCTTTCATCCGGACTATACCGTCGGCTTTGGAGTTGCACCAAATCTGCGTTGAGGATAATTCAACGCTCGCGGGCTTTCCTTGTGGGAATTACCGCCGGTGAGGAGTTGCACCTCGCCCTGAAGTCGGCCATTTATGAAGGCAAATATAGCAAATTGAGGGCTTGGAGTGTTGCATTTGGGGCTGTTGTTGAGCATGAAGCGAATTGCCCTGTGTAAAATGCAACAAGGGAGATCAACTTCGACCTCCCTTGTTACCTTGAAAATTCAGCTATTCTATGTATTGAAAAACTCAACTGAATCCTGAAGGTTCGCCGATAGCTCCTTCATCCGCTCCGATGAGGTGGCAACCTCTTCGGCCGATTGGCTATTTTCGTGGCTAATGCTGTCCAGTCGTGCAATGGTTTGGCGTATGCTGTTTACTTCGTCCATCTGCTGGTTATTTTTTTCGGCAATTTCCGAAATCAGTTCGGCCGTTTTGCTTATCTCGGGGACCAATATCTGCATTACTTCCCTTACTTCATTTATAGTAACCATGCTCAGCTTCGAGAGTTGAACAATTTCGCTCGCTGCTTCTTTGGAGCGTTCTGCGAGCCTACGCACTTCGGCTGCCACCACTGCAAATCCCTTTCCATGTTCACCGGCGCGTGCGGCTTCCACCGCTGCATTAAGCGCAAGTAGGTTGGTTTGGAATGCTATGTCGTTTACAATTTGAATTTTCTCGGCAACTTGCTCCATTGCTTTGGTTGCTTTCTCTGAAATTAAGCTGCCCTTATCTATCGACTTCACGGCCTGAAGCGATATCTCCCTTGCCCTTTGAGCCGAGCGATTGCTTACCTCAATGGAGCCCGAAACGGTTGATACGGCATCGTTAACCTTTGCGGTGGAGTCTATAATGCTTGCTGCACCCGAATTTAGTTTTTCCGAGCTATTGCTCATCGATGTTCCTGCAATGGTAATATCGTCGGTTGCTTCCTTTATTCTGCTTATCAACTCCAGCAATCGACCTGCCATAGCGGTAAGCGATTGAGCCAAATTACCAATCTCATCATGGCTATTATCTTCAATCTTTATGTTCAGGTTTCCTTCGCTTATCTTGCGCGCAAACCCTACACCTTTATCAATACGTGTGGCAATTTGGTTGGCAAAGGTTGCGGTAATAATTGCCATAAGTAACAAGCCTATTATTCCAATAACAATGATCCATCCAATGGCTGCATTGGAGGTTTTAAGTATATCTTCAATATGAACGATCACGCCCAAGCTCCAAGGTGTTCCCGAATTTTTCACCTCAATAGGAACCATATACACCATTACCTCTTTCCCGGTATCGGTATGGCCTGCGGTAAAGTTGAATGATTCACCACGCTTGATTTTGCCAGATATATCGTATTGTTTATCTTCAATAGCGTTTATCTCCGAAAACTTTTTTGCTAAAACAGAGGTATCTGGATGCGATACATATACTCCTTCGTTGGAAACGAGGTAGGCGTAGCTGTTGTTGAATAGCTTTAGGTTTTGAATTCGCTGTTGTAGCTCATCAAGAATAATATCGCAGCCAACCGTTCCTACAAACTTATTTTTATAAACTATAGGGCTAACTATGCTCGTCATCATCACGCGCTTATCCATACCTTTTCTATACGCGTAGAAATAGGGCTCCAGCACCGATGTTCGACTACCATCTCTTAAATTCCAGAGGCTATTTGCCGACAGGTTTGTAATGCTGGCTGTGTCGTGTTTAAATAGAATGTTGTTTCCATCTCTATAGTAGTTGAATCGAACACGACCAATTACTTTTGAGTTAGGGCTGTAATCTGCCAGATCATAGTTTAACCACAGCGCGTTGAACTTTGGTGTCTTAACCAGTACGTCGTAAATCATTTTGCTATGGATGGATTCACGCTGCGCTACTGGAAGTTCTAAAAAGCGATCAAATGAGTTAGCTAATGTTTGGGTAACCATTAGGTCGTTGTTTAACTGATCTTGAACGCTTTTGCCACTCTCAATAATTGCTTTGCTTACCAACTCTTTTGCCTCTCTGATGGTTTCGTTCTTCATAGATACGATTAGGTAACTAAAAACGGAAACATAAATCAGAGTAGAAACTCCGATTAGGAGAACAAACATCTTGGTCCGTAGCTTCATGTTAGAAATCTTCATATAGGGAGAGTTTTTTTTACTAAGTTGTCTAAACTCATACGTTGATGTGTGGCTTTTGTTTTTAGTGTTTAAACAAGTTTGCATTTATTCTGTGGTTATTCTAGTTTTAACTGTGCCTCGAATCATAAGGTAGCGTTCGATTGGAGGTTGGCTTGGCTCTTTTAGTGATTAGAACTCTTTTTGTTTTCTACTTTCTTTGCTAAAGTTTTAGCGCCATTCTTCATGATGCCCCTGCATAAATACAACAATTTTCGTGATTATTTAAAGTTGGTTTTAATATTTCCACATCCTTCATATATGCTTACACTAAAACGGTTGATTCATGCGAATAGAAATGAATGGGAAAAAAGTTGCAATTGTCACCAATTTTCCATAATTTGTTTTTGTTTCGGAGTCGTAATCTATATGATAAATACACCAATAAGCCTCAACAACCAACCAAAGAATCCCCGTTATGACCATGCAAATTAAAGGAACTGCCGTAAAGTCAATTAGCGATTTTGTTCGCAAACAATACCCCGCTCGTTACAATGAGTGGCTTAGTAGTTTGCCATTAGCCAGTTTTAATCTGATAAAGGATGGGGTAAATGTATCAGAGTGGTATCCCATGCGCGAAGCCGCAATTTTTCCAACAGCTCGTATTGGAGAACTGTTTTTTCAAGACACAGAGAAGGGAGCTTGGGCATGTGGGCGGTATAGCGCTGAAGTGGCATTGACTGGTGTTTATAAGCTGTATGTTAAGTTTGCTACGCCAGGCCATATTATTGAGCGAGCAAGTCGTGTTTTTGCCGCTTACTATCAGCCTTCAGAACTTGTGGCTACAAATTTCAAGAGCAAATCTGTTGAGGTAATAATAAAGAAAATGCCGCTTTCGCATCCGGTTATTGAGCATCGAATTGGAGGTTGGATGGAGCGAGCACTTGAAATATCGGGATGTACTGGCATAAAAGTAGAGATACCCAAATCCCTTACCAAGGGAGCTTCGGAAACTGTATTCTCTGTATCCTGGAAATAAATATGCTTTCCCAAAAAGAGAAGACTAAACTTGTGGGGTTTAGTCTTCTTTTTTTTGCTTACTCTTCTGTTGTATTATCCATTTCAAGCTGTCGTCGCTTTATAAAGCGCTTGGTCATGAAGCAGGCAAAGGTAAAGTAGCCTATTGTTAGTATCCAGAGATGAATCCAGTCCTTTAACACGCTCGAAAAAGGAGCCCCCATTAAGTTGAGTTTTAAAATTCCTCTAACTCCCGGTGTGCTTGGGATAAATTGCGCAATGGCCTTTATCCATATGGGTAGGGCTTCGTATGGCCACGAAATTCCGGTGAAAAAGATAAAGGGAATGGAGGTAAATACGAGTATCAACATGGAGTGCTCTCTATTCTTGTATAGTGAGGAAAGTGCCATGGCTAAAAAGATGATAGATAGTAGAAATGGGAGCAGGAAAAGGATCATGCTGAATATGTCGGCCCTATGTGCGTAGTTAAACACCTTGGGCATTATCCCTAACGCATATATGGCATTGGCAATGTAAATAGTGAGGTATGCCGCCGCTTTCCCAAGAACGATAGGAATAGATCCCCCCTTTTTGTTGCCCACCGGTATTAAGAAGTGAAAGCGTTTCCGTTCACGTGTAGTGCCCCCCAGCATTCCAATTCCTATGAGTAATGTTTGCTGAAGAACAAGGGCAAGCACTCCAAGCATAACGTAACTCGCATATCCTTCGGAGGGGTTGTAGAGTGCATTGGTAATAACCGGAATCGGCTCTCGTTTGTTCATGGCTTGGTCTACTGGCACTCCCTTTGCCATCAATTTCTTTATCTCCACGCCTGCGCTATAGGTGCCCACAGCGAATGATGCTCCCTTAAATACCTGCTTGTAGTATAGAAAGTATGCCGCATCGCAGTATACCGAAACACGGGTCTGTCTCCCGCTTAGGATATCCTTCGAAAATTCCGAGGGAATAACGATTACTCCATGCACTTTTCCCTGATAGAAAAGATTTTCGGCCTCGGCAAGGCTGTTCGGTTTTTCGGCTAGCCTAATAAATTCGGATGCGTCTACCATTCGCGCAAGCAGTCGGCTTTCCGATGTTTTGCTCTGATCGACCAACGCTACAGGAACCTCTTTAACTACCTCCTTGGCGTAAACATAGCCATATAGAACCGGATAGATTAATACGGCTCCGACAAAGATGAGCAGAACACCGGCATCCGAGAAAATATTCTTGAATTCTTCTCGGTAAAAGAATGCCAGATGGTCGAAACCCTTATATATTTTATGAAATCTTTTCATACGATTGATTAGTGTTTTCCCCACATTTCCTCATTCTTCATCGCTTTTTTTAGCCTGAAAATTGCCAATGAAGGAATCGCAATAAAAAGGATGAGTGCCACTAAGCTGGAGGTGGAATAGTAAAGGGGGATTCCTTTCACTCCCTGATCAATGAATATCCTTAGGTAGTGAGTAAAGGGAAACATATAGGCGAAAAATCGTACGGCCAACGGCATAGCCATGATTGGAAAGGCTAGGCCGCAAAGCGAAAATGCTAATGAGGAGTATGCCATTCCAAAGCTCAAGGATTCGCGCATATTGGCCCGAAGGCTTATGAATAGTATCCCAACAGCCTGATAAGCCACTACAAAGAGGAGTGTTGCTATAAATATCGTAAATGTTCCGCCTTTGAGTGGCGTCTGAAAATACCGAAAAATAAGCATGTTCATAAAAATGGCCACGGCCCCAAAAAGGATGGTGTAGGGGAGGAGTTTTCCAGTAATTGCCACCCACGCTTTACCTCCGGCCATGTCCAACCATTCCCCGGCTGTATGCTCCTTAAGCTCAACACCAATGGCATAAATTGTCATCAGGAGAACAAACATCTGGAGCATTATCGGCAGCATGGAGGTGGTAATGAAGTACTCGTAGCTCACAAATGGATTATAAAGCACATGGGTGTCGAGTGTAACCGGACCCGATGATTCTTTTGCCTGCTGAAGCATTTCGCCTGCCTGCATTTTACCCACTACTTTTATTTGTGCGCTAAGAGTTCCTACTGCCATTCGAATTTCTTTCGAAATAGAGCTGCCCGCCGCCAGATTGATGTTGTTGTAGTATAGAACCACCCCAGGAGCATCGCCCCGATAGGTGTTTTTCTCGAATTGAGGCGGAATATAGACTACTGCGTAGCATTCCCACGCTTCAATTAGCGATTTGGCTTGGTTTAGGCTCTCAACTTCTTTAATAATAGCTACCGATGGGGTTGCTGTAATGTTTCGAACCAGCTTGCGCGAAAGTTGCGAATGGTCCTGATCCACAAGAACTACGGGTAACTTTCTTGCAACGCCTTCATTAAATAGCGAGGCGAAAAGGTAAAAGGTAAAAAGTGGTAGCAGCAGCGTAATAATGATGTATATCTTATTCGATAACATCCTTCTTACCTCGCGTCGGGCTACCCGTAGAATGGTGTTCCCTATCATATTTTTAGTTCTTAGCTGATAAGCTATCCCAGTTTACAAGGGCGCTCATACCGGGTCGTAGCCCTTCCGTTTTTTCGGTTGGGATAGCCCTAACCTCAAATGTTTTTTGGTCAAAGTCGCCCGATGTTTTCGTTGAATGCCATGTAGCAAAGTCTCCGAGCACCTTCATGTAGTTTATCTTAAGGGTTATTTCCTTGTTGCCCAGTGCAGGGAATGAAGCCTTAAATTCATCGCCCATTTTGATCTTCGCAATCAGGTCTTCGCGAAGGTTAAAGGTCACCCATATATCCGAAAGGTCGACCAAGGTGATAATGGGAAAACCGGTACTTACCAATTCACCGTTCTCGGAGATGATAGTAATAACCTCACCGTCGGCAGGTGCTTTTATAACTGTTTCGGCAAGGTAGCTACCCACCTCTAGCACTACGCCGGAAGCTTGATCCCAAATGGCACTGGCTGCATTTTTATCTTCCTTACGAGCGCCCTCTTCGGCCATGTTATACTGGGCCTTGGCTGCTGTTTCGGTTGTTTTGAATGCCTTCATATTGGCTTCAGCTTCATCTAACTTTTGAAGCGGCACAACACCGTCGTTGTAGAGATTTTTAACGCGTTGATAGGTTTTGTCGGCTAAGTCCGATCCTGCTTTGGCTTTTTGCCACATGTTGAAGGCGGCTTCAACATCTTGGCTGCGGGCACCGCTGTTGGCCTTGTCGCGCTGAGCGCCTGCTGCACGTTGAGCGGCTTGTGCTTGTGCCATTTTGGCTCTAATTTCCGGACTATCGAGAAGGATTAAGGTATCACCTTTTTTTACGGTAGCTCCTTCTTTTACTAGAATCGCTGCAATCCGTCCCGGTAGTTTAGATGCCACCTTTACCTCTTTTGCCTCAACTTCACCCTGTATGGTTAATGGGATCGGCTTTAGCAACACCCAACCGGCAATGGTTAGTAATACTAAACCGATAACGATACCCGAAATAACAAAGAAATTTCTTCTATTTTTCATAGCGCTCCTGAATTGCGTTAGTTTGATATTTTTCAATTTGCTGACTTTGACCGCTTGCTTCAAGGAGCTGGGCCAGAGTAATGTCGTAGTTGTAAATTAGGTTTAATCGTTCTATTTTCACCTTAGCAAGGTTCAACTGAGCATCCACCACATCGAGGGAAGTTGCAAAACCGGCAGAAAAGGATTTTTCTCTAACCCTTAAATACTCGTTTGCAAACGCTAAACTTGTCTCAATGGACTCCAGCTGCTCTTGGGTTTTCATGAGTTGGCTATACAGGCTGCTTACTTGAACCTGAATATCGGTTTTTGCCTTCTCTTCTATATTATCAACTCTTTTTCCAAGACTTCTAGCTGCTTGAACTTTTCTGGTTCTAGCCAATCCGTCGAAGAGGGTGTAGTTTAAACCAACACCAACAAACCAGTCGGGAACTAAACTATTCATGCCATTGCTATATAGTTCTTTGCTTCCCATCAACGCGATGGTGGGAAGGTAGTTTTCCTTTTCCCCTTTTATTTTCAGGTCGATTAGCTCTTTGTTCACGGCCACCTGGCGTAATTTCGGATTATTTGCAAGTGCTTGTTGACGAAAGAAGTCTGCGCTTTCAATGTTGGTGGTATAGAATAGTCCAGAGGTTGGATATACAATTATTGGTCCCCCAAGGGTGCTTGCTAATGCTGATCTTACAATGTCGGCATCGCGAACCGATCCTTGCAGTGCGCGGAAGGCTTCTGCCCGATATACTTCGGCATGCAGTTTCTCTGCTGAAGCGATCATTCCGTTTTTGGTCAAACTTTCGGCCTGTTTTACATGGCTTTCCATTCCCGTTAAAACTTCCTTTCGAACCGTAATTACATCCTCAGCCAGGCGTAACCCATAGTATCGGGTTGTTAATTCTGTAATTAAGCTTGCCGATTGTTCGGTTAACTTTTCCTCGGCTTCCTTTACTCTTACCGAGGCAGCTTTATTTGCAGTTCTGATTTTTCCTCCAGCATAAAGTGGCATAGCAGCACCAACCGAAAGTATCCCAAACTTTTGCTCCTGAAGCGTGTAGCTGTCAGGCACTTTTGTTGCAAGGGCGCCAATGTATGGCTTCAGGGTGGGAGGGAGAGCTGCCGCAAAATCGCTGATCCCTGTCTTTAATCCTGTTAAATCAAGGCTTACATCATCATCAAGTATGGTATACGCGCCGATGAGTTGGATTTTAGGCATAAAGAGTCCCTGCGTTGCCTTTTTGTCGTATTGTTTTTCCTTAACCTCTTCGTTGGCGGCCCAGATCAACTGGTTTCCGGACTGCATCTGCCGGAGCGCCTCACCAAATGTCAGTCTTGTAGTATCAGACGGTGTTACTTCCTGCGCCGAAAGGCTAAAAACCGCCAGCATTGGGATAAGAAGCAATCCAGATTTCGTCATCCACCCTTGTTTTTTTTTCATTCCAGATATATGTTTGTGATCACTTTTTCTTGGTAAAACGATTCGTTTCGAGTGATGTAAATGACAGTTTATCACGAATTATATGAGTGAAAAATTGTCATCGAAACGTTTTTTTCGACGTGCAAAATTAATATGTATTTTGATAAGAATGACAAAATATGTATATATTTTTTTTGAGATAGAGCAGAATAGCTGATGTGGTAATGTACATAGGCTAAAAGAAATACTGGTAATGTGTTTCGTTTAACGAGATGGGGATCGTAAGGTTTCGTTGTGAGTTTGTGCTGGAGGAGGGAGTCTGGGTTGTATTGTCAGAACGGGATCGGGTCGTGGTAATCTGAACTGCCTAGTATAAAAGCAAAAAGCCTTCCTAAAATAGGAAGGCTTTTGCGGTCCGGACGGGACTCGAACCCGCGACCTCCGCCGTGACAGGGCGGCATTCTAACCAACTGAACTACCGAACCAATAATTTTAAGAACTTTGCTTACCGCATTTCTGCGGTCCGGACGGGACTCGAACCCGCGACCTCCGCCGTGACAGGGCGGCATTCTAACCAACTGAACTACCGAACCAATAATTTTAACTTTGCTGCGAGAAAACTCTTGTAAAGCCTTTCCTGTTTAGCGATGCAAAGATAGTTACTCTTTTTATTTTTGCAATACCTAGGGGGCAAATAATAAAAAAAAACTTACTTTTCGAATATGGAAAAGTGAACTTTTCCGTAGAGCCTAGATTCCCTATAATTCGGCATACCGCTAAAGTCAAAGGAACCAGAGTGTTCTACTATAAGCCATCCGCCATCTGCCAGTAGATCATTTTCAAAGGTAAGGGTTGGTATCTGGTCAATCCCGTCAATATCGTAGGGCGGATCGGCAAAAATTAAGTCATACTTTTTCTTGCAAAATTTCAAAAACTGGAATGCATTATGCTTTACTGGGTGTATTTGATTAAAACCTAGGTCTTTGATTGTTTTTGCAATAAAAGCATAGTGTATTGGGTTCATCTCTACCAAATCGACATCTAGGCACCCTCTAGAGGCAAATTCGTAACTTATGCTACCCGAGCCGCTGAATAGGTCCAGAACTTTAACCTCTTCAAAGGAGAAGTAGTTCGTCAATATATTAAACAACCCCTCTTTTGCCACATCTGTTGTCGGACGGGCATTGAAGTTTTTGGGTGGCGCAATTTGTTTGCCTCTAAAACTTCCGGCGATTATTCGCATGTGGCGCTGTAAAATAGATTTGCAAATTGAGCTTGTATCCGATCCTCTATTTTGTAGGAAAGTGTGAAATCTCCTATATAAGGATCGTTGATAGTGTTGGAGTAAAATTTCTTTAGTGCGGGTATAATTGCCAACCTTTCTTCGGTGGCCCCGGCCAACGAAATCATAACCTCTGAATGCTGAAAGGCGTTGAGCGCATTTGCAATATGGTATAGCACATCGCTGGGCGACTCGTACGTATAGGCATTTAGAAGAAGCAATTTCCCATTACTAAATATGGAAAGATCAAAAAAACTTTCGTTAATGTGAACACCCACAAAGCAGGCATGATCGCGGTGATCTTGCTGAAGCCGGCTTAAGAATGGTGTTACCTGCGGCATTAACCTTGCTGCGGGGTAAATACTCTTTATCTTTGAGACTATAGCACTCGGTATACTAAATACCAAGGTAGAATCTTCAATGTTTGTTTGGCTAAAGTGAATCTCATCCAAGTCATCAACAGCATGTGTCAATGATAGAATTTCTTTCGCTTTCTCCGGTAATAATAGCGAGGTTGGTACCAACGTGAAATTTGGTGTAACGTAAATTACGTTCACTTTGGCCGGTTCCTTTGGAAGATGTTCTTCCTTAATTATAAGTTGGTATACCGCTTCGGCGAGTTCTTCCGAGCCAATTGGCCTATTTGCATACTGCAATTGCTTAAAAGCTACAATTTTCTCTTGCTGCTTGTCTGCTATGCAAAATGAAAATCCATCCGGACTGATCCGGATGGATAGACAATATGCGTTTATGGAATTAAGGTCGTAAGTTTCGTCAACTTTCTCTATATTATCCATAATTTAATAGGTACTATTCCCAGTTTCCTGCATTATTGGTTGCCTCTGTGAGAGAACCTACCATAATTCCAGGATACTTGTCTAGTGCTTTTTTCTCTTCGTTGATGTTTACAATCAATTGACGATCGAGACCCTTTAGGAGAATATCGAATGGTACTTTGCATTCAAACACCTTAATTTTCACCTTCGATCCAGTTTCAAGGACACCTGCTGCGAGTTCGAATTGATTTCTGCCTCCAGTAAAAGGAACAAAACGGAGCGAATCTGCATTTTGGTTGCGGAAAAGAGAGTCTTTTACGCTGATTTTGATCTTTTCGCGGGAAATCATTTTTTTTGCAACGGCAACTGAATCTTCCTCTGATCCTATTTGCTTAATAACAACGAACGAATCTTTGTTAATGAAGTTAATCAAGGAGTCGAAGTTTCCGGTGTAGCGCTCATATTTAGATTTGAATGCTACCTGAGCAGTTCTAATATCTTTCAGACGCGAAACCGTTTTGTTATAACGCTTATCCATTTCAGTTTTAAATTTCACGGGTTCGTTAATACTAACAACTAAACGATATCCGAGAAATACTATAAGCAAAAGCAGAATGATTTGAATAGCTCTTTTCATTTATATTAGAATTAGGTTATGTTTGCGTGCAAATGTAAAAAAAATTAAATTCTGTCCGATTTTTCTTATCCGATTTCTTCTACTTTATGTTAAAAAAGCATCTTTCGAACCAATTTGTTGAAGCATTGGGCTACATACCGACCGATGGACAGCTCTTCCTGTTCGAAAAAGTCGCTGAATTTATTGTCGAGAACCAAGATTCGGATATTTTTCTGGCCAATGGATATGCTGGAACCGGGAAAACATCTGCAATTGGGTCGGTGGTTAAGGTATTGGAAGGATACAAACAAAAGGTTGTTCTGTTGGCACCAACCGGACGGGCGGCCAAAGTTTTTGCGCACTATTCGAATAAAACGGCATTTACCATACATAAGCAGATATATCGCCAAAAGGTTGCCGCTGATGTGCAAAGTATGTTTCTTCTTGATCGAAACCCACTCAGTAATACCATTTTTTTTGTAGATGAGGCGTCTATGATTTCCAACACAATTCCTGATCAATCTGTTTTTGGAACCGGAAATTTACTCCGGGACTTGGTGGAATACGTTCGGAGTGGGAAAAATTGTAAGCTTATTCTTATAGGTGATGATGCTCAACTTCCCCCGGTTGGGCTTACCCACAGCCCTGCGCTTGATCTGGAGGTTATGCGTATCTATGGGAAGATTTACAGTGTTCAATTAACGGAAGTTGTTCGGCAGGTTGGTGATTCCGGTATTCTTAAAAATGCAACGTTGATTCGGTCTATTCTCCAACAGCAGGAGTTGCAGTTGCCCACTTTACTCTTTGACGGTTTTCAGGATGTAATTCCAATTAATGGTATGGAGTTGCTGGAATTGCTCGAAAATGCATTCTATGAATATGGTGGCGATCAAGTAGTGGTGGTTACTAAATCGAATAAGCGCGCCAACATATATAACAATGGTATAAGGCAAAAAATCCTTTTTCGTGAAGAGGAGTTGTCCGTTGGCGATGCCATTATGATCGTAAAGAACAACTATTTTTGGACATCGGAGGTGGATGAGTTAAGTTTTATTGCGAACGGTGATACTGCCATTGTTGAAAGAATTCGAAAGTATGAAGATCGTTATGGTTTTCGATTTGCAAACGTTTCTTTGCGCTTTCCTGATTACGGTGATCTCTCTTTGGATGTGAAAATAGTGCTAGATACCCTGAGTTCCGAATCGGCATCCCTCACCTTTGAGCAGAGCAAGATGCTATATACTGGCGTAGCCGAGGATTATGCGCATCTGTTACTTAAAAAGGAGAGATGGCTTGCGGTTAAAAATGATCCATACTATAATGCGCTGCAAATAAAGTTTGCCTATGCCATTACGTGTCACAAAGCACAGGGCGGTCAGTGGCCAGTAGTATTTGTCGATCATGGCTATTTTACCCAAGAGATGCTTAGCATCGATTTTATTCGGTGGTTATACACTGCAGTAACCAGAGCATCAACAAGATTATATCTGGTGAATTTTGATAAAAAGTTTTTTTAGAAGCCGACTGGATTACGTTTTCTTTGAATGTCTACTTACTTTTTTGATGAAAAGTATTACTTTGCATCCCTTTACTTATCTGAATGTCAAATTCAGTATCCTTCTGTGATTTTTAACTTAACCCAAATAAACACCCACCCCCTAGACCATCTAACAAATGAAAAGAAAGTTTTTACTAAGCACCGCGCTGCTTTTTCTTATTAGCGCCATAATTCATGCTGCTCCAGTTTCTGTAGATTCTGCAAAAAAAATAGCATTTAGCTACTTAACTCATCAATCAAGTCGAGCGTTCTCTTCTGATTTCAATGTTGAAGTGGTTAAAGATGGAGGTGTTGCCCTGTTTTATGTTTTCAATTTTGAGCCAACAGGGTTCGTTATTGTTGCTGCCGATGATGCTGTAATTCCCGTGTTGGGATACTCTTTTGAGAGTAAATTCGATTTAAATCGGCTTCCAGAAAATGCGAAGAGTTGGTTTGACGGCTATAAAGTTCAAATCAACAACATTGTTAATTCACGATTAGATAATAGTATTACTAAAAAGGAGTGGACACGGATTGAAGCCAATCGTTTTTCCCCAAACAGAAGTAGTGTGGCTGCGTTGTGTACCACTACTTGGGATCAAGGCCAATTCTATAATGCAGCGTGTCCGTCCGATGCAAGTGCCCCTGCTGATAATGATGGCCGCGTTTATACTGGTTGTGTTGCTACTGCCATGGCTCAAATAATGAAATACAATAAATATCCAGCCACGGGTATTAGTACCCATTCCTACACGCACCCCACCTATGGTATTCAGTCAGTTGATTACGGGGCATCAACCTATAATTGGAATGCAATGCCATCGAATGTAACAAGCCCCAATGCGGAGGTGGCCAAATTGATGTATCATTGTGGTGTCTCAGTCGATATGAATTATGCAGTGGATGGATCTGGAGCTCAATCGAGTAGGGTTCCTAATGCTCTAATTAGTCTATTTGGTTATTCTCCTACTGCAGAGATGAAGGAGATGAGCGATTTTTCCGCCAGTGGTTGGATTAGTTTGTTAAAATCCGAATTGGACGCTGCTCGACCAATGTACTATGCAGGTGATGACGGTGTGGCTGGCCATGCTTTTGTTTGTGATGGTTATGATGCAACCGATAAATTTCACTTCAATTGGGGTTGGTCGGGGTATGGAAATGGTTTTTTTGCAATTGGAAGCCTCAATCCAGTAGGATCAACCTTCAATCAAGGTAATGAGGTTGTTGTTCGAATTAAGCCTGCATCAAACGCCCCCATTGCAAACTTTACTGCCAGTGCAGTTTATCCTGAAGTTGGTGGTTCTGTTAGTTTTACGGACAAATCAACACTGAATCCTACTACTTGGACTTGGACTTTTGAAGGAGGAAGTCCTGCAACCTCAACCGATCAAAATCCTCAGAATATTACCTATGCAATCGCTGGATCGTATCTTGTTTCATTGAAAGTTACTAACGCTTCTGGTAACGATATAAAAACTATGTCGAAGTATATTTTGGTAGGTGGATCATCCGATGCTTGGATAAGGCAAAATACTGGTTTCACAGCTGAATCGAGAGGGATTGATCAAATCAAGATAGTTTCACCACTTATTGTATGGGCAAAGGCCTATGATGGAACAGGAGATAATGCTAATGTTCGGGAGTTTACTCGAACTACTGACGGTGGGATAACTTGGACACCAGGGGTTGTAAGTTTTTCTGGAGTTGAAAGTTATGGTCTTTCCAATATATTTCCCTTATCCGATTTGGTTTGCTATGCATGTATGAATCCGGGTGAGTCTTCTGGTGGCAAGATCGTTAAAACTATTGATGGAGGTATAACCTGGACTGAGCAAAGTTCTGCCACCTTTGATGGTAGCTGGGCTAACTTTGTTCACTTCTTCAATAATAATGATGGTGTCGCAATGGGAGATCCTGCAACGACAGATTTTGCAATCTATACCACCAGCGATGGTGGAAATAATTGGCTTGCATTACCAGATGCTAATATCCCAAATATCGTATCTGGAGAAGCTGGCGTCACCAACATGTATTATGCGGTTGGTAATACCATTTGGTTCAGTTCTAATAAAGGGCGGGTTTTTAAATCCATAGATAAAGGGTTGAATTGGACTGTTGTTTCTACAGGACTTACAAATATTGCTGCGTTATCCTTTAAGGATGCCAGTACAGGTTTTGCGATTCTTAGTGCTGCTCCATACACCATTAAAAAAACTATGGATGGCGGATCTAGTTGGTCCTCTTTGGCTCCAACGGGTTTTTTCGTAAAAGCGTCGCATTTCGCCTTCCTTAAGGGAACTGATGCAACTTGGGTTGATGTGAGTTCTGGGCCTATTTCAGGCTCATCATTCTCATTAAATGATTGTGCAACCTTCAATAATATTGATACTGGAAAAGTTCAATATACCGAAGTCGAATTTCTTGATAGAGAAACTGGATGGGCTGGTAGTTTTACTAAAAGTTCAACTATTGGTGGAATTTACAAATGGAATTATAAATGGTTAGTTACTACTGATGTAGAACCAATTATTGCGGTTGCTGATAAGATGCGTATTTATCCTAATCCGGCTAGCGGATCGGTGTATGTCGCCTTTTCTAATGGTGAGGAACACCCAAGTAGTATTATTATTTACAATATGGTTGGATCGAAGGTTCGGGAGATTGTTCCAAGCGAAGTGACGAGCCCTTATTCTCTTAATATTTATGGTTTGAAAACTGGAATTTACCTAGTTTCCGTGGTAAAGGAGGGTCGGATATTGTCCACTCAACGCATCAGTATTATTGAATAACTTCTGACATAGTATAAAAAGGCAAAGGGTTGATTCACTGAATCAACCCTTTGCTTTTTTGTGTAAAATCTCAATGGAGAACTCTGAAATACTATTCTCCAATAATCTTAACCAGCACTCGTTTTTTTCGTTTACCATCAAATTCGGCATAGAATACTTGCTCCCACGGTCCAAAATCGAACCGCCCCTCTGTAATGGCAATTACTACTTCTCGGCCCATGACCGATCGCTTAAGGTGAGCATCGGCATTATCTTCGAAGCCGTTGTGCTTATATTGGGTATGTGGTTTTTCCGGCGCCAATTTTTCCAACCAAATCTCCATGTCGTGATGGAGCCCGCTTTCGTCATCATTGATGAAAATGCTTGAGGTTATGTGCATGGCATTACACAGGAATAATCCTTCCTGAATACCACTCTCTTCCAAGCATTGCTCAAGAGTAGGCGTTATGTTAATGAACTCACGCCTGGTTTTTGTTTCAAACCAGAGTTCTTTTCTATAACTCTTCATCGATGGACTAGCTATTAAAGATTCAACTCTTTTATTATTCTCTCAACCTTCTGATCCAATTTGTTCCACTCCATCTCAAAATCAGCGATGGAGGAGAGGTTTCCTTTAACCCCAAAGTAGAGTTTAATCTTGGGTTCTGTTCCGGAGGGACGGATTGATATCTTAGTCCCATCTTGGACGATTAATTGCAAGACATCCGACTTGGGTAGGGCAATTGAGTATCGCAATTGGGAAATTAAATCGTAGGTGCTCTGCTTTTCGTAATCGTGGATAAGCATAACGTTGCTTCCATCAATGGTTTCGGGAGGTGCCTGTCTAAACCGTTTCATCATCGAGGCAATCTCCTCCTTTCCTTCCTTTCCCTTCTTGGTAATGGATACTAACTTTTCACGATACAGTCCAAACTCGCTATATATTTTCAGAAGGAGATCATATAGGGTAATACCTTTACTCTTGGCCCATGCAGCCGTTTCTGAAATCAAGGCGCAAGCTATTACGGCATCTTTATCGCGTACCATATCGCCAACTAAGTATCCATAGCTCTCTTCGCCCCCAACGATAAACTTCTTTTTGCCCTCATTTTCCTTAATAATGTTGGCAATATATTTGAATCCAGTTAATACTTCAATACATTCCACACCAAAGTGGTTGGAGATGGTCGAAAGCAAGTCTGTTGTTACAATAGTTTTTACTGTGAATTCCTTGCCAGTGAGTTTGCCTTTTCCTTTTGTTTGGGATAGAATGTAGTAGAAAAGGAGGGAGGCTGTTTGGTTCCCATTTAACAGGATCATTTTCCCATGATTATCCCTAATTGCAAGACCAACGCGATCGGCATCGGGATCGGTTGCCAACACGATATCGGCACCTATTTCATCCGCTTTTTTTAGTGCTAATGCTAGCGCTGCCGGTTCCTCAGGATTAGGAGAGATTACCGTTGGAAAATTTCCATCGAAGAAATCCTGTTCACTTACTCGATTTACATTGCGAAATCCAAATTCAGCAAGCGTTTTTGGAACCAAATCTTTTCCGGTTCCGTGAATGGGGGTGTAAACAATCTTAAGGTCGCTCTGGCTGGCAATAATTGCCGGATTGATCGAAAGCTCCTTAAGCGAACCGATATAGATGTCGTCGAATTTTGAGTCGAGCGACCGTATATTCTCCAACTTTCCTTGAAATTTAATCTGATCAATGGAGGTAATGCTATTTACCTCTTTAATTATATTGGTATCGTGTGGCGCAATAATTTGGCCGCCATCTTCCCAGTATACTTTATATCCATTATACTCCTTTGGATTGTGCGACGCTGTAATAACAATGCCGCTTTGACAATCCAACTTGCGAATTGCATAGCTCAACTCCGGTGTTGGACGCGGACCTTCAAAGAGGTAAACACTAAATCCATTTGCCGAAAATATTTTGGCGGTAGTTTCGGCAAATAGCCTGCTATTTATGCGTGTATCGTGTGCTATTGCCACTCGAATCTCTGGTAAATGGCTAAACTGTTTCTTCAGGTAGTTAGATAGACCTTGGGTGGCCATACCGAGGGTGTATATGTTCATTCGGTTGGTGCCAACACCCATAATACCGCGCAACCCACCTGTGCCAAATTCCAGCTGCGTGTAAAACGATTCCATTAACTCTTTGGCATCATTTTCCATCAAAAACTTAACCTGATTGCGGGTTTCCTTGTCAAATGAGTCCGAAAGCCAAAGGTTGGCTCTTTCGTTTACCAAATTTTGTAGGCTATTTTCCATGGCTATATCTTTTTATCTTTCAGTAGCAAGTTAAGGCATTTTATCAAACTTTGCTCCCAGTGTGGTATCTCTATTTTGAAGGTCTCCTTGATTTTTTTCTTGTTCAGAACACTGTAGGCTGGTCGTGGAGCCGGTAGGGGATAATCGGCTGTTTCGATTGGGTTTACTTGGCATGGACTGCCCGAGAGTTGCATTATTTTTCGAGAGAAGTCATACCAGCTGCAAACACCCTCATTCGAAAAGTGGTATATACCCGAGTATGAATCGGTTTTTATGCCGATTTTTATAACCATCGAAATCATTGCCTTCGCTAAGTCGTGGGCCCAAGTGGGGGTTCCAATCTGGTCGAAAATAACCCCGATGCTCTCTTTTTCTTTGCCTAATCGGAGCATTGTTTTTACAAAGTTGTTGCCGTATGCGGAATAGAGCCACGAGGTTCGGATTACAATACCTCTGTTTCTTAAAACTTCCACTTCACCCTTTAGCTTGCTTTCTCCGTATGCGCTTTGGGGGTTTACTTGGTCAAACTCTTTGTAGGGAAGGTGGTTTGTTCCATCAAAAACATAATCGGTAGAAACATGCATCATTCCTATACCCAACTCTCGGCCTAGGGTTGCAAGAAGTGTAGGTGCATCGCAGTTCACCTTCATCGCTATCGCACGTTCCAATTCGGCTTTATCTACCGCGGTGTATGCAGCACAATTGAGAATCCAGTTTGGTTTGATATCCTTGAGGTAAGGTTCAACCTGATCCTGATTTGTAATATCAAGTTCCTGTATATCGGTAAATATGAATTCCAATTCAGGGTAAAGTCCTGCAAGATTTCTTAGTTCTGTACCAAGTTGACCATTACCACCAGTTACTAGTATCTTCATATTGAATGAGTTTGTTCTATTTCTCGTATTTTAATTTCACACTAATGTAAGATGTCGGGAAGAAAAGGTCTCTATTCCTAGGAAAAAACAAAGTTCAACTCGGCATTCATAAAGGTTGGATGTACCTTATCCTTCGCCGAAACTAAAGTTTTATCCAAAGGGATTTGCCAATCGATAGCAAGTTTTGGGTCGTTATACATAATCCCTCTTTCTGCCTGATGGTTGTAGAGTGTGTCGCATTTGTAGAGCACAATGGCATGGTCGCTCAAAACGGAGAACCCGTGTGCAAATCCCTTAGGAACAAGGAGTTGTTTTCTGTTTTTGTCCGAAAGTTCAACCGAAAAATGTTGACCAAATGTCGGACTCCCTTTTCTAATATCGACGGCCACATCGAGAATATTTCCGGAAATAACCCGCACCAATTTCGATTGTGAAAAAGGTGCCAACTGGTAGTGCAACCCACGTATTACTCCGTATTCCGATTTAGATTGGTTGTCTTGAACCCAAATATGGTCTACTCCAGCATGCTCAAACGCATCGGAGTTGTAGGATTCAAAAAAATAGCCTCTGGAATCTTCAAATACCTTAGGAGTAATAATCAGTAGGTCTGAAATGCCCGTTTTAGTAATTTCCATTTTCTCCAGTTGTTGCTTAAGCCGAAGTGCTTAAATATTGGTTGTTTCGTATTTATACTACTACTATTACTACTTGTTCAGCAGATTTTTAAAGTAGAAGATAGTTTTCTCGAGACCTTCCTCCAATGGAATTTTTGGCTCCCATCCATCCAACTCATTCTTTGCTAGGGTAATATCGGGGCGTCGTTGGGTCGGATCGTCTTGAGGAAGTGGCTTAAACGTTAACTTTGATTTTGAGTGGGTGAGTTTAAGAACCATTTCGGCTAACTCGAGCATGGAAAACTCCACCGGGTTACCAATATTAACCGGCCCGGTAAAACTATCCTTGGTGGCCATCATTCGAATCATTCCCTCAAGTAAATCATCGACGTATTGGAAACTCCGTGTTTGCTTTCCTTCTCCATAGATGGTAATGTCTTGACCATTTAAGGCCTGCACAATAAAGTTTGATACCACTCTGCCATCATTGGGATGCATCCTTGGTCCATAGGTGTTGAATATTCGGATGATTTTTATTTTTACATCATTCTGTAGGTTGTAATTCATGAACAGAGTCTCTGCGCAGCGCTTACCTTCATCGTAGCATGATCGTGGTCCAATTGGATTTACATTCCCCCAGTAGTCTTCCTTCTGAGGGTGAACATTTGGATCGCCATACACTTCGCTCGTAGATGCCTGTAAAACTTTTGCGCGCAACCTCTTTGCGAGGCCAAGAACATTGATGGCACCCATCACCGAAGTCTTAACGGTTTTGATGGCGTTGTACTGGTAGTGAACCGGAGAGGCAGGGCAGGCAAGGTTGTAGATCTCATCTACCTCTACCACATAAGGGGTGGTAATATCGTGCCGAACTAACTCAAAGTAGGGGTTGTCTAACAGATGGATAATGTTTTGCTTAGAGCCTGTGAAAAAGTTGTCCAAGCAAATCACTTCGTTGTCTTCATTGAGCAACCGCTCGCAAAGGTGTGAACCAATAAATCCAGCGCCTCCGGTAACTAAAATTCTCTTCATCCTCAATAAGTTCTATAATAATTCAAATAAGGTAACTATGCTCTTTGTCTTTTCTTTTACAAGATACATATAGCTACGCTTTTAATCCAATACACAATACAATTATTATTCCGGTCAGTTTTCCCACTCCGGGGATTTACCATGCTTAAGCATTAGGCTTTCGTCCGATACAGTAATAAACGAATCCGTTACTCTTCATCTCTTCCGGTTCATAAATGTTTCGTCCATCAACAATCACATGGCCTCTCATTAGTTTTTTGAGCATAGGAAAGTTGAGCATTCTAAATTCGGACCATTCGGTAACCAGCAGTAGGGCATCGGCATCGATAGTTGCGTCGTACGCATCCGTGGCATATTCTACTATATTTCCAATGCGGTGAACCGACTCCTGCATCGCCACAGGATCGTATACTCTTACTGTGGCACCTGCCTCCAGAAGCATCTTGATGATAACCAAGGCTGGAGCCTCGCGCATATCGTCGGTATTAGGTTTGAAGGATAAGCCCCAAATAGCTATCTTCTTTCCTTTTAGGTTGCCGTTGAAGTGCTTGTTGATTTTGTGAAAGAGCACCTCTTTTTGCTTATCGTTGACCTCTTCTACCGATTTAAGAATCTTTAAGGAGTGTCCGTACTCGTCGGAAGTTCTGATGATCGCCTTAACATCTTTTGGGAAGCAACTACCGCCGTAACCGGCACCGGGATAAATAAACTTATTCCCAATGCGGGAATCGGAGCCTATTCCTTTTCTAACCCAGTTTACATCGGCACCCACCAATTCGCAGAGGGACGCAATGTCGTTCATAAAGCTAATCTTAGTTGCGAGCATAGCGTTTGCCGCATATTTGGTAAGTTCCGAAGATGGGATATCCATAAATAGAATTGGATGACCATTTAGAACAAAGGGCTTATATAGCTTCTCGAGCATGATTTTTGCTTCTTCCGACTCCACGCCGCAAACAATTCTATCGGGTTTAAGGAAATCTTCAATGGCATTTCCTTCCTTCAAAAATTCCGGATTTGAGGCAACATCGAATTGTTGGATAATGCCACGCTTATTCAGTTCGTCCTGAAGTGCTTTTTTTACTTTATGGCTAGTTCCCACAGGCACAGTACTTTTAGTAACCACTACCATGTAATGATCCAAATACATCCCAACCTCTTTTGCCACACCAAGCACGTATTTTAAATCGGCACTACCATCCTCATCTGGCGGAGTGCCAACGGCAATGAACAAAACGTCAGCATCAACAAGGCTATCTTTTAGGCTGGTGGTAAAAAATAGACGTCCTTTTTCGACGTTACGTTTTACCAAGTCGTCTAACCCAGGCTCGTAGATTGGAATGATGCCCTTTTTTAAATTAGCGATCTTTTTCTGATCGATATCAACACAAGTAACGGTTACTCCTGTTTCGGCAAAGCAGGTTCCGGTTACAAGTCCTACATAACCACTGCCAACAACTGAAATCTTCATACATCAAAACTTATTAGCGATTCTTGAGTTAATGTCTTATTTTGGTGTAAATTTACTCTTTCCCGCCAAGATTGCAATTACAATGTGACTTCAAATAGTGCTATTGCTTCTCTTTTTCCCAGTGTTGAATGCGATAAATAGTGTAACGGACAAAAAATCAACACCCACTGTCATTTTTCTTCATTTTTATTTTTTAAGCTTCTTAAGATTGCTTATTTTTGCCGACTGAGAGTTTCTATACATATTGTCCAACCACTAACTGATTAAATTAGTTAATGACAAACGAAAACGAATTCATCCCACAGGATGAACCCACAGCAGTAGCTGCAAAAGTATTTAAGCCTAGCATCGATAATTTCGACTGGGATTCCTTTGAAAAAGACGAGTTATACTCTAGCGATGATAAGGCTAAGTATCTCGGCATGTATGACGAAACCCTATCTTCCGTTGCTGAAAACGAAGTTGTAGATGGCACAGTTATTGCCATGAACAAAAGGGAAGTTGTAGTCAACATTGGTTACAAGTCTGAAGGAGTTGTCTCCCTAAATGAATTCCGTTACGATCCTGAACTAAAGGTAGGTGACAAGGTAGAAGTTTACGTTGAGAGCCAAGAGGACAAGAAGGGTCAACTAGTTCTATCTCACAAGAAGGCCCGTGCATTGCGTTCATGGGATCGTGTTAACTCCGCTCTTGATAAAGACGAAGTTATTAAGGGTTACATCAAATGCCGCACTAAGGGTGGTATGATTGTGGATGTGTTTGGTATTGAGGCCTTCCTTCCAGGATCACAAATCGATGTTAAGCCTATCCGCGACTACGATGTATTTGTTGGTAAGACCATGGAATTCAAGGTTGTTAAAATCAACCAAGAGTTCAAGAATGTTGTTGTTTCGCACAAGGCTCTTATTGAGGCTGAACTCGAGCAACAGAAAAAAGACATTATTGCTAAACTTGAAAAAGGTCAGGTTCTTGAAGGAACCGTTAAGAATATCACCTCCTACGGTGTATTTATTGACCTTGGTGGCGTAGACGGTCTTATCCACATTACCGACCTTTCATGGGGTCGCGTAAATCATCCTGAAGAAATCGTTCAGCTCGATCAGAAGTTAAACGTTGTTATTCTCGACTTTGATGATGCTAAGAAGCGTATCGCTCTTGGTCTAAAACAACTTACCCCGCATCCATGGGATGCTCTTGATGCCGACCTTAAGGTTGGTGACAAGGTAACTGGTAAGGTTATGGTTATGGCCGATTATGGCGCATTTGTTGAAATTGCAACTGGCGTTGAAGGTCTAATTCACGTTTCGGAAATGTCTTGGAGCCAGCACCTACGCAGCGCTCAGGAGTTCCTAAAGGTTGGTGATTCAGTTGAAGCAACTATCCTTACCCTTGATCGTCAAGATCGTAAGATGTCTCTCGGTATTAAGCAATTGAAGGCTGATCCATGGGAGAACATCGAAGCAAAATATCCTGTAGGATCTCGCCACAATGCTAAGGTTCGCAACTTTACCAACTTTGGTGTGTTTGCCGAAATCGAAGAAGGTGTTGACGGTCTTATTCACATCTCTGATCTTTCTTGGACCAAGAAGATTAAGCACCCATCTGAGTTTACTCAAATTGTTGCTGATATCGAGGTTGTTGTTCTCGAAATCGACAAGGAAAACCGCCGCTTGAGCCTAGGCCACAAACAACTTGAGGAAAACCCTTGGGATGTTTTCGAAACTGTATTCACCGTTGATTCAGTTCACGAAGGTACCATCATTGAGTCGATGGATAAGGGTGCTGTTGTGGCGCTTGCTTATGGTGTTGAAGGTTTTGTTACTCCAAAGCACCTTGTTAAAGAGGACGGAACCACCGCTAAAATTGATGAGAAACTTCAATTTAAGGTAATTGAGTTCAACAAGGCTTCCAAGAGAATTATCCTTTCACACAGCCGTATTTTCGAAGATACCAAGAAGGTAGAAGAGAAAACTGAGAAGAAGGTTAAGGCTAAAGAAACTGATAACACCCAAAAGGCAGTTAAGAAATTGAAGACAAGCATGGAAAAAACCACTCTTGGCGATATTTCAGAACTAGCTGCTTTGAAGGAACAGTTGGAAAACAAAGAAGCACAGAAGAGTTCTGACGAAGAAGCTCAGAAGAACTCCAATGAGTAAATTCTATTGGTAATAAGTATAACAAAATCCCTATTTACAATGGATTTCAAGATAGATAAACTGGAGAATCACACTGTTATTGAAGTGCTCGAAGAAAAGTTAGACACGAATGTTGCGCCTAGCTTAAAATCCGAGTTGGTTCTCATTTCTGGAAACGGTGAGAAAAATATCGTTCTGGATATGCGGAATTGCAGATATTGCGATTCATCCGGACTTAGCGCTATACTTGTTGCCAATCGTCTTTGCAAAAATGCTAACGGTACTTTTGTACTAACAGGTTTAACCGACGCAGTTGAGAGATTAATCACAATCTCTCAACTCGATACGGTTTTAAATATTGCATATTCGAGAGAAGAAGCTGCTGAAATTGTTAATAAAGCGGAGAACGATAAAAAGTAGTGAAGTTTTCGTTAACAATACTCGGAACGAGCTCAGCACTCCCCACCTCTTCAAGATTTCCAACCGCTCATGTGCTCAATATACATGAGCGGTTTTTTTTGGTTGATTGTGGCGAGGGCACCCAAATGCAACTTCGTCGCATGGGAATTAGTATCGCGTCTATCAACCATATATTCATCTCTCATTTACATGGCGATCACGTTTTTGGTCTTTTCGGATTGATTTCAACTCTCGACCTACTCGGTAGAAAGGAAGACCTGCATATTTATTCCTACTTTCAGTTGGAAGAGATTCTTCAGAGCCACTTATCCTTCTTTGGCACAGATCTTGGGTATAAAATCATCGTTCACTCTATTGATACCCGGAAATTTCAGCAAATTTACTCTGACAAAGGGGTTGAAGTCTATTCTATCCCCCTTGATCATCGAATTCCCACCTGTGGCTTTTTGTTTCGTGAGCGAGAGCCTAGTTTGAATATCCACAAAGAATTCATTAGCCAGTTCGGAATTCCATTGAGTTGGATTACCCGAATTAAGAATGGAGAGGATTATCTTACCGAAGATGGAACCTTAATTAGAAATTCCGCGTTAACATACAAGCCATATTTTCCTCGGTCATATGCATTCTGCTCCGATACGGCATTCAATCCTTCCATTGCGAAGTGGGTTGAAGGTGTAGACTTGTTATATCACGAGGCTACCTTTACGGAAGAGTTGGCTGGTCTGGCAAAAAAAACTGGCCATTCTACAGCAGCACAAGCGGCTCAAATAGCCAAGTTAGCTGGGGCAAAAAAGTTACTATTGGGCCATTTTTCGTCTCGATATAAAGATTGTTCTATCCACCTCAGCGAGGCAAGCGCGGTGTTTGAACCGGTGATTGCAGTTAAGGAGGGGGATATATTTGACCTTCCAATGGGTAATCGCCTATAAGGTTTTACTGGCCAATTCATTGATTTTGCTTATTTTTGCACAAAAAAATTTGGAACTATGCAAGAGAAAATACTTATACTGGATTTCGGATCGCAATACACCCAGCTGATTGCCCGTAGGGTGCGTGAGTTAAACGTTTATTGCGAAATTGTTCCCTTTACCCATTCTTTTGTTCCAGATGACTCATTGAAAGGCATTATACTATCGGGTAGTCCTTTTTCGGTAAGGGATGAGAACGCACCAATGCCCGATCTTCAGGGATATCATAATACAGGTTTACCTATACTTGGGGTATGTTACGGCGCACAACTCTTGGCTCAGTCCAATGGGGGGGAAGTTGTACCATCTATTTCCCGCGAATATGGGAGGGCAATGCTTACTGTAACCGATCCTACAAGTCCTCTGTTTCGTGGGGTAAGCCTTAAATCACAGGTTTGGATGTCGCATGGTGATACCATTTCGAAGGTTCCAAATGGATTCAAACTCCTTGCAGGAACCGATGATGTTGCCGTTGGCGCCTATGTAATTGAAGGTCGTAATACTTATGGAATTCAGTTTCACCCAGAGGTTTACCATACCACTGAGGGGGCAATCATGCTAAAGAACTTTATTGTTGATATATGCGACTGTAAGCAGGATTGGACTCCCGACTCGTTTATCGAAACCACGGTTTCCGAGTTGCGCCAAAAGGTAGGCAAGGACAAGGTCGTGCTTGGTTTATCCGGCGGCGTTGATAGTTCCGTTGCAGCAGTATTGTTGCATAAAGCCATTGGAAGCCAACTTACCTGTATCTTTGTAGATAATGGGCTACTGCGAAAGAATGAGTTTGTTGATGTATTGGAGAGCTACAAGGGTATGGGCCTCAATGTAATTGGTGTTGATGCCAAGCAGCAGTTCTATACAGCCCTTAAGTCCATCGAAGATCCTGAGGCTAAACGTAAAGCTATAGGTAAAACCTTTATTGATATTTTCGATCAAGAATCGCATAAAATACAGGGTGTTAATTGGTTGGCTCAGGGAACTATTTATCCCGATGTTATTGAATCGATATCGGTAAACGGTCCATCGATGACTATTAAATCGCACCACAATGTTGGAGGACTTCCCGATACCATGAAACTTAAAGTAGTGGAGCCTCTGCGTTTGCTCTTTAAGGATGAGGTAAGGCGAGTTGGCCGTGCTCTTGGCATTGGTGATCATCTGTTGAGTCGTCATCCATTTCCAGGTCCGGGTTTGGGTATACGAATCCTTGGGGATGTTACCGAAGAGAAGGTAACCCTACTACAGGATGCCGATTACATCTTTACTCAAATGCTCCGAAAAGAGGGTCTTTATGAGAAAATATGGCAGGCTGGAGTCATTTTACTACCCATTCGTTCAGTCGGTGTGATGGGCGATGAAAGAACATACGAAAATGTAGTTGCACTAAGAGCGGTTGTTTCAACCGACGGAATGACAGCCGATTGGTATCATTTTCCTTACGAGTTTCTGGCAAAACTCTCCAACGAGATTATCAACAAGGTAAAGGGGATTAATCGTGTTGTTTATGACATCAGCTCTAAGCCACCAGCTACAATAGAATGGGAGTAATTCCTTGGATTATTGCCACATGATGGAATGATTTTCCGTTAATTTTAGCTTTTACACATACAAGCAACGCTAAAAGAGCGTAACTTGCGAGGTCATAAATTGTTATACTACGAATACGATTATCGATGATATACTCAATGAAAAAAATTGCTATTCTTCTTATTCTTTCTATTTGCATTGCCAGTAGTGGAAAGGCTCAAGGTGTAAACGATCAGGTGTTTAAGTTTAGCCGGTTTTTACGAGTATTGTCGGGAACATACGTAGAGCCGGTAAACGAATCGGAATTGGTTGAAAAGGCTATTGTTGACATCTTGGCCCAACTCGATCCGCATAGCGCTTACATCTCAAAGGATGAAGTTGCCGCGATGAACGAACCACTTGAGGGTAACTTTGACGGTATTGGAATTGAGTTTAATATTTTTCAAGATACGCTTATTATCGTAAATCCGGTTCCCGGAGGACCATCCGAAAGAGTTGGACTGGTTGCCGGTGACAGAATACTTAAGGTTGATGGCAAGAATATTGCCGGAATTGGACTTAAGAATAATGAAGTATTTAAGATGCTTCGGGGACCAAAAGGAACGAAAGTTGCACTTACAGTGGGTCGTTCTGGTGTCCATGAGATATTGGAGTTTACCATCGTTCGCGATAAAATTCCAATTTTTAGCATCGACGCTGCTTATATGGCTGCTCCTGGAGTTGCTTATATAAAGGTTAGCCGATTCGCATTAAATACTGTAGACGAGTTTCTTGATGCTTGGAAGAAGTTAGGACCAAACGCACCTAAAGGGCTAATTCTCGACCTTCGTGGAAACGGTGGTGGCTACTTGAATACCGCCATTGCGTTATGTGATCAGTTTTTACCTGAGGGGAAATTACTGTTGTATACCGAGGGAAATAGTGCTCCTCGTTACGACTACCCAAGTACAAGCCTCGGAAATTTTGAAAAGGGAGCACTCGTTGTCCTCATTGACGAAGGATCTGCTTCGGCCAGTGAGATCACCGCCGGTGCCATTCAAGATTGGGATAGAGGAATTATCGTTGGTCGCCGCTCTTTTGGAAAAGGGTTGGTGCAAAACCAGATACCACTTCCTGATGGATCACTTGTTCGAATTACAGTAGCACGATATCATACCCCTACGGGCAGGGTAATACAACGCCCATATAAGAATGGTAATATTGAGAAATACTACCAAGATTTCTACAAACGTTTTACGGATGGCGAGCTTAACACTGCCGACAGCATTCAGTTTCCTGATTCTCTTAAATTTTTAACCTTGGAAAAAAAGAGAGCTGTTTATGGTGGTGGTGGAATAATGCCCGATATTTTTGTTCCGGTTGATACGACTTTCTACACCGATTTTTACGGTAAACTTATTAGAAAAGGGATATTCAACCAATTTGTAATTTCCTACGTGGATAAGAACAGAAAATCGCTGGCGGCTAAGAACCCCAACTTTCAGGCGTTTGAGAAAGGCTTCTCAGTTGACGGAGAGGTAATGTCCGGTTTGCAGCAGATGGCAAAGGATAACAGTATCACATGGACTGATGACGACCTGGCAAGATCGGGGAGTGTGATCAAAGTTATTGTAAAGGGACTAATCGCTCAGCAGCTTTTTACCACCTCAGAGTATTTTCAAATAGTGAATAAGGAGAACGATCCTACCTATGCGAAGGCCCTTGAGGTAATTGCCGATTGGAAGAAATACAAGGTCCAGATCGGCAAGAACTACTAAGCATTATTTTTTTAAAACACACAGTAATTAAGTATTAATGGAGATTAACAACGATTTCGCTTCTTTAGGCTTGTCCGAGAGAACATTAGAAGTTATTAGAAAAAAAGGTTTTGAAAAGGCTACTCCTATTCAAGCGCTCGCCATTCCCGTATTGGTTGGCACACAATCCGATATTATTGGGTTAGCTCAAACCGGAACCGGAAAAACGGCTGCCTATGGATTACCTATTATTGACCTCATCGAGGAAAATATCGGAACAGTGCAGGCCATTATCCTAGTTCCAACGCGCGAACTAGCACTTCAAGTTACTGAAGAGATGCTCTCGTTTAAGGGCGATCATCGTCTTCAAATTATTTCCGTTTATGGAGGACAATCCATGAGCGAGCAGCTTCGTCGTTTACGCCAAGGGGTTGAGATTGTAGTGGGCACCCCGGGCCGAATTCTTGATCACCTTTCTCGTGGCAGTTTGAAACTGGACAACGTGAAATATTTGGTTCTCGATGAAGCCGACGAGATGCTAAACATGGGATTTGTTGACGACATCGAGGAGATTATGTCCAAAACTCCTGAAGATAGACGTACCTTCCTTTTCTCGGCTACAATGCCCGACAGGATTGCTCGCCTTTCCAAGAAGTACATGAAAAACCCACAGCGGTTAGAGATCGAACGTAAGCAGATGACTGCCGATTTAACCGATCAAATATACTTTGAGGTTAGTGAAGGTGACCGCTTCGATGCGCTTACCCGTATTATCGATATTGAACCCGAATTTTATGGGTTGGTGTTCTGTCGTACTCGTATTGCAGTAGATGATCTAGTAGCACGGTTAAACGAGCATGGATACGCCTCCGATGGTCTCCATGGCGAGGTTTCTCAAACTATGCGGGAAAAGATCTTAAAAAAATTTAAGACCCACCAAATCAACATCCTTGTGGCAACCGATGTGGCTGCTCGTGGTATTGATATCCATGATCTAACACACGTTATTAACTATTCCATGCCTCAGGATCCCGATAGCTACGTTCACCGTATAGGACGTACCGGTAGAGCAGGAAAAGAGGGAACAGCAATTACTTTTATTTCATCCAACGAGTATAGGAGTTTTGTTACTTTGCAGAAGGTAACTCGCAATACTATCCGTAAGGAGAAATTACCCCACGGTAAGGATGTTGTTGCTGTGAAGAAGGCCCGTATTTTGGGAGAATTAAGCCAGATTGTTGAGACCGGCACCTTTGGTGATTACCTTGGTATGGCTGAAGACATGTTGGCTTCTGCTAGTCCCGAAGTTACGTTGGCTTCGTTGCTTAAAATGGCCTTCAAAAACGAGTTGTCGGAGAAGAATTATCCTGAGATTCGCAGTTTTAACGTAGATCGTAAGGGCAAGGCAAGGGTATTTATCGCTCTTGGTAAGCGCGATGGATATGCTCCTGGTAAACTAACAGATATGATCAAGGAGAAGACATCTTTGACCGATTCCCGGATTGACGAAGTTGAAGTACTTGAAAATTTCTCATTTGTAACGGTTTCCTTTGCTGATGCTGAAGCAATTCTTGCTGTTCTGAATAAGGATGGACGCGGAGGCAGACCTATCGCTGAAATTGCCAGTAAGAAAGAAGGCGGCAGTGCTGGTGGTGGAAGCAGAGGTGGTCGTCGCGAAGGTGGTTTCCGAAGAGAAGGTGGAAGCCGTGACGGCGGGAGTCGTGAAGGTGGAAGCCGTGAAGGCGGACGTCGCGAAGGTGGCTACCGCAGAGAAGGCGGAAGTCGTGAAGGTGGCTCTCCCGAATCGAGAAGAAGAAGAAGCTAAATAGATAAAAAACCCCGGTCACAAATAGTGAACCGGGGTTTTTGATAAAAAAATGCCTACGAATATTCAATTTTTCTTAATAAACATAAAAAGTGTTCTTTTTTTTCATAGATTTGTTTACAAGAGTGGATGAAAAATAATTCTTTATTATAGCAAGCTGTGAGCCACCCAATTTTTTTCGACTTGGATAAACACTTTACTGAGATCCACCGGGAGGGAGAACCTATATTTGCTTATAGGGGTGCTATAACTACGGATTTTATAAATAACACCCTCTTTCTCGTAGAAGCAAAACTGGATGATCTTATTGATCACGGAGCCGTTCGGAAGAAGGTTTATAACGTATTAGTTGAAAGTCTACAAAATCTTTTCCATCACGTCGATTCACCCACAGGCCTAGTCAATAACAATGGCAGTTATGGGTTGTTTGTTCTTACAAAACTAGACGCTGGATTTAAAGTTTTCACTGGGAATTTCATTCTCAATGAACGGGTGGATGGTCTTCGCAAAAAATTAGAAAAGATTAATACCCTTACCAAGGAAGAGTTAAAGGATTTTTATAAATTTGTTCTGAATAATCAGGAATTCTCATCCAAAGGTGGTGGTGGTTTAGGTCTCATTGATATAGCACGAAAAACAGGCACTAAACTAATCTACTCTTTTGAACCCTACGACAGCAGTTTTTGCTTTTTTACATTTTCAGTAGTTATTCCAGAAGAAGAAAAATAAAATTCAATAGGCCATGGAATTAGTAAACATAGAGGGAACTCCCAAAACACCAACCATTTCTCTGAACTCCGAAACTGGAAGCATCGAGATTAAAGGTCGTTCGATACCTGAAAACTCCATTGAGTTTTATAAACCCATTGTTGACTGGTTGGATGAATATGCGAAGTCTCCCAAGGAAAAAACGGTAGTAAGCATTCAATTGGAGTATTTCAACACCTCCTCTTCTAAGTGTATTCTTGATGTTTTTAAGAAATTAGAAGCCCTTAAAAAGGGTAAAAATGATGTTGTCGTTAATTGGTACTACGAGGAGGATGACGAAGATATGCTTGAGGCCGGTGAGGACTACGAATCGATTATAAAGATTCCGTTCAAGATGATCGAAATTGTAGACTAAAAATATTTTCTCGATTGAGAAAAAAAATGGGAAGCATTTTGCTTCCCATTTTTCATTCCTTCTTATTTCCTTGCCTAAATTCGGAGATCTCTAGTAATTTTCTGACCCACCTAAAATATACGGCAACATACAGAAAGCCTGACATAACCCAAATTACTATGATGTTTACCCAAAACGTACTATAGTAATAGCCGAAGATGGGTTTTGCAGGGGCATAGAAATGTGATGCAATAAACTTCCCTTCAGGGTATAGGAAAATGGGATCAATCTTTTGTATCAGATGATTATCATACTCAATGATCCGGTCTACCTCATCGTTGTTTTGAACCAAATCACTCAAGTTCTCATTGAAGTAATCTCTTTTCTCCTGAAGGAACGATTCCTTTGAGATGTTCGTGCTTTGAGCCGTGGATATGATTGCGTCTTTTTTGTTGTTGGCTGTATTATAAAGTTTAACATAGTATTGTCGAATCAACTCTAAGTAATCGCGAAGTTGAGATATGGTTTCGTGGGTTATTTTAGCTTGACTTAAGCCTTTGATGATGCCCTGCGGAGGCGATAGCTGTGGCAGTAACTTTGCGTGACGGAGAAGTTCGTTTTGTATGAGAATAACGGCGTTTTCGGCTTTTTTATGCTGGTCTGCAGTGATTCCTTCACGCTCAATAAAGTCAATTTTGTTATTCATGGATTTAATCCAGTAGTTTCTCCGGAAATCGGCCACGCTCATTGCTCTATCTAACTCGTAGAACTGCTGCTGGTATTGGTTCTCTTTGAATTGAAATACAGCTAATGCCTCATAGGCCCACCGAGCCACAATCACCTCACCATAAAAGGGAATCCGGTCGGGTGATGAAATGTTGGGATTCAACTTTTCATACTTTACAATGATGCCGCTTAAAATGATCTGTGGGATTACCAAGAAGGGGATTAGGATGTAGATAGTCACAACTGTTTTAAAGCTATCGGAGATGAGCAACCCAAGCATATTGGCCGATACCCATGCGCTGAAAAGAACAATCCAGTAGGCAAAATACATGCCTTGCACTTCCATTATGGTGTTTCCAACAATCACAAAAAGAAATGCCTGAATAGCAGAGATACCTATTAGTATTGCTACCTTCGATAGAAGGTAGCTGGCTCGGGAAAGGTTCAGGAACGATTCGCGTTTTAGGATTTTCTGATCCTTTATTATCTCTTCCGCACTTACTGTGAGTCCAATAAAGATTGCTACAATCACCGACATAAAGATGTAAACTGGTAGGTTGCTATTATCGGCAAGAGTATAACCTATCTTATTGTTTACATCAACGTTGTAGAATTTAATGATATAGGATAGGATAAATGCAAGAAGTGGTGGTTCCACTAAGTTTATAACCCAGTACTGCTTGTTGGCAAATTTTGAGAGCAAATCTCTGCTAATGAATACCCACAGCTGTTTGAGTCTATTGGGGATTTTAAATTGTTTCTCCGGCATATCGGCATACACCGTGGTGGTTGAGTTTTCTTTAGCCGAGAATTCATCGTAGTAGTAATTCCATTCCTTCGGGCTGGTCTTTCTTACCCGGGTTGAATTTCCATACTCGTCCAATACGTTAGCTTCAACGATATTGAAGATCTGTTCGGGGTTAACATTGCCGCAAGTTGCACATTCGCTCTCGTTCCAGTTGGCGTGCTGAATGCGCGATTTGAAGTAAATGATTGACTCTATTGGGTCTCCATTGTATATCAAATATCCTCCTGTGTCCAGAATCAGCAACTTATCGAACATTTTAAAGATATCCGAAGACGGTTGGTGAATAACCACAAAGACCAACTTCCCTTTTAAGGTTAGCTCCTTTAGAAGATCCAAGATGTTCTCTGAATCGCGGGATGAGAGCCCTGATGTGGGTTCGTCAAGGAAAAGAATGGTGGGTTCCCGGATCAATTCTAGGGCTATGTTTAAGCGCTTGCGTTGGCCTCCGCTAATTTTCTTATTCAGAGGAGAGCCTACGCGCATATGCTTAATATCGAAAAGGCCTAGGTTGATTAGCGTTCTATCTACCGTTTCTACTATATCATTTTCGGAGTAGTTGCTAAAGCAAAGTTTGGCGTTGTAGTAAAGGTTTTGGAAAACGGAAAGGTCTTCCATAAGCAGGTCGTCCTGCGATACAAACCCAATAAGCCCCTTAGTGGCCTCCTTTTCCTTGTGGATACTGATGCCGTTGATCTGGACCTCTCCCGAGGTGGGCGCATCGCTACCGTTTAGCACGTTCAGCAGCGTAGATTTACCTGCGCCTGAAGCTCCCATGATACCAATTAACTTGCCCGATTCTTCACTAAAGGATAGGGAGTGAAGGCCGAATTGCCCTCCTCGGAATTTGTATTCTACCTCCTTTGCTTCGAAAGTGATACGCTCCTTTACTTTATCGAGGGTAAAGCGTGAGAGAATATCACTATAGTAAATGGCATTTATCTTGGCGTTTCGAATTGATGCCCCGGCATTGAGCACAAAGATTCTGTCGGGTAGCAGCAAATGGCCATTCAGGTAGAGCTCATGCTTACCATGGTACCGAATGAAGAACATATTTGCCGAGAGGATGCTGAGGATCTTTACCTCGCCTCTAAAGTTATCGGAAAATATGTGTTTCTTCCCAAAGCCAGAATAGTCCTCAGGCTCATTGCTGATGGTAAGGATATCTTCGGTATGCTCAATTTTGTCGAAGGAGAGGAGTGCATAGTTAAGGATAGAGTTGAATTCGGTGTCCTCAATATGAAATGTTTCGGCAACGGTGGCAATGAAGGCCATTTCTTGGTTGGAAACCGTTCCACTTTCACTCCTTGCAAACTCAAGCAATCGAACCAAAACAACAACTTTTTGCTGCTGGGTTAGCTGATTGTTGATCTCCGTGCAAATCTTTAATAGCCTAACGGAACTGCTCGAGGCTCGCTTTACCGATTTGCTCTTCTCACTTAGTTTAAGCTGATATAGATCGTAGAATGTATCGAATATCTTAAGGTACTCATCGACCAAATCTCTGTTGATTTGGAGTTTTAAAAACGATTCTACAATTGCGCGCCTATCACCCAGACTACCTTTCTCTTCGGGCCAAGCAATAATTGCAAATAGCTGCATTAATGCTTTTAAGATTGATTCGCTCATGTGGATCCGTTTTTACTTCGTTTGATACCCTATTAGAAGCATTACATATCCGGGTTGAAAACTTTTCGATTCCAACTTTAGCCGAATAATACAGCTTACGGTCGATTTAAACTTAAAATTCCAATATGGTGAATTATCGTATGCGGAATTGGTGAAAAGAAGATTCTTCTCGGTGTCGTACACGCTGAATACCAAATCGCCTTTTTTTGCATTGGTGCAGGCAACAATGCGGTAAACATTATCACCGTAGAATGTTGTTCTAAATTCTACCGATTGGTCTGGCTTTAGCGGGGAAAAGTATTGTTGTCCGTCGGAAATAAATTCGGGTGGAAAGTAGAGCGAGCATATATTCTGAAGCTGCTCTAGCTGCGAAAAGGCCTTGAACGTAACTCCGAGAGTAAATGCAAGCGAGATGATTATAATTTTCTTTACCATAATTTGCTCGTTTATTGTACTGCCTTGTTTCGGATGGCGGCCAATTTTTTGGTGATTACCTCCATGTGGTATTCGCTAAGCACAACCTGTGATTCGCTATTTATAGTAATTAACTTGTTGCTGGGATCTACTTTTGGTGGTTTATAGTAGTAGTTGAAAATGATTCCATCAAATTCATATGCCAAATCAACCAAATCATCAACCAATAAGGAATACTCGGGCGAAATGTAATAGTGCGGACTTAAAATATCTATGAGATTATCTAAGGGGTATTTTTGTTCGCCAATTCGGTTGATGATTTCGCGGTTTTTCGTTTCGGTAGCTACTTGTGTGAGCAGATAAAGACTCTCCACCCATCCTCCTGCAAGAACTAGGGCGCTTATTTCGCCACGATCGTCCCGCTTCAGAAACATGTCCGCATTCCGGTAAGTGTAGCTGGTTAGGTAAAGTAGGGAGTCTTGGTTTCCAATGTTTTTCTCAATATTCTTGAAGAATTTATCGTCAAAGTAAGAGGATATACCCAACTCGTCGGACAATCGTTTTACCGCAGCAAAGTAAGTAATACACTCCTGCGATTTATCATAGATGTTGAAGTAGCTAAGGTCTGTTCCGTACACGCCTAGATTAAACCCCTTCTTGTAATTCGAGTTATAGCTGGAGACGCGCGAAGCCAAATTGGGCAGTTCGGAATTATAGGGAAGTGAGTTGCTTTTAATAATGGCACTGGCTTGATAGGGCGATGGCAGTGCAAACAGAGTATTGTCGTATTTAAGGATGAGCGAGGAACTATCGATGCTTAAATCCTCTGCGGACTTTTTGTTGGTCGGATTTTCGCCACCACAGGAAGCTAAAAGAAGTATAAACAGCACACCCGCAATAGCGTAGAATAAAGGCTGCTGTTTTTTGGTATATAAAGTCAAATCCATTAATCGGATATTTTTAACACATTACAATGCAAGTAAGTAAAAATAATAATCTTTTCAAAGGCTGTTTTGCTGAAATTCAGCTGCTTTGAAATGGTTTCATCTCCTTACATTAACCTATGATTGTACAAAAGTAGGAAAAGTCTAGGATTTTAGGGCCTTTCACGGTTTTTAATTGCACTAATTCGTACCTCCGATAATCCTTGCCCTAATGGATAAGTGCTTCGCTTTTTTTGACTCGAGTGCCTTGTATCGCGCAATTCGTTGCTTGCCGAACCTCTTAATTTTTATTGTAGTGTGAAACCTTTTTGTGGTTTCTGTATCTAAGGCGAAAGCATTACTTTTGATCAAAACCTATTTACCCCATGAGAAGAATTCTATACATTGTTGCGTGCTTATCCTTTGCTACTGCGGCTAGCGGTCAGAATAAGCTATTTACCATTGATGAAGCGGTGGTGGGAACACGACAGAGCCTTGCGCCCCAAAACCTTTCGGCTATTCAATGGAAGGGCGAAACCTCCACGTTTTCCTTTAACCGGAAGGACTCTGTGTTTGTTCAGACAGTTAACGATAGCAAGCCATCGCTGCTGTTTACCCTGGCCAACCTTAACGGATGGGTAAAACAAGCTAACGTAAATGTGCTGAAAAGAATGCCCTCCTTTCAATGGGTGAGTTCGGTGTCGATCATGTTCAGTAGTGGCAATGAAACCATATTTGTGAATGTAGCCGATAAAAAGGTGGAAAGAATACTGAGCGCGGAGGAGGATGCCGAGAACATCGATTTCCGCCCCGACAATAAGGCTTTGGCATATACGGTAAAGAACAACCTTTACGTTAAAGCAGAGGGTGCCGAGCGCATGGTAGTAACCTCCGATCAAAACCAGAATATCATTAACGGACAGAGCGTACACCGCAATGAATTTGGTATTTCTAAGGGCACTTTTTGGTCGCCCAATGGGAATATGCTGGCCTTTTACCGTATGGACCAAACGATGGTTACCGATTATCCATTGGTGGATATTACCCAGCGTATTGCTAAGGTTACTCCCATTAAATACCCCATGGCAGGAATGACTAGCCATCAGGTTACGGTGGGTGTCTTTAATCCTAAAACTGGATCAACCGTATTTCTGAAAACGGGAGAGCCATTGGATCACTATTTAACAAACGTATCCTGGACTCCCGACGAAAAATTCATTTTGATTGCGGAGCTAAACCGTGGTCAGAATCACATGAGCCTAAATCAGTATAATGCCACTACGGGTGATTTTGTTAAGACCCTATTTGAGGAGAAGAATGCTCGCTATGTGGAGCCTTCTAATCCTGCAATCTTTTTTCCTAACGAGCCAAATACATTTGTTTGGCAGAGCCAGCGCGATGGGTTCAATCACCTATACAAGTATGATTTGAGCGGTAAGTTATTCGGTCAAATAACTAAGGGCAATTGGATGGTTACAAACTTTATCGGATTTACTTCCGACGCTAAGGATGTGCTATTCACTTCCACCATCGATAGCCCTCTGGAAGTAAACCTATGTAAGGTAAATCTCAAGACTAAGAAGTTGTTACGACTTACTAAGGAAGAGGGAACCCACCAGCCAATTGTAAATTTTGTCAGCGGACTCTTTATCGATAGGTATAGCAGTATTACGGTTCCAAACCGAATTTGTATCACCGATTTTTCGGGAGAGCAGCGGCAGGAACTCTTGGTTTCCGTAAATCCTCTTATGGATTACCGTATGCCCGAAATGAAGATCTTCACTATTAAGGCGGCAGACGATTCTACCAATCTATACTGCCGCATGATTAAGCCTATCGACTTTGACTCGACAAAGAAATACCCTGTGGTTGTTTATGTTTACGGTGGACCTCATGCGCAATTGGTTACCAACCGATGGCTTGGAGGAACAGGCCTGTGGGACTACCATATGGCTCAAAAGGGCTACATCATGTTTACTGTAGATAATCGCGGATCGTCCAATCGTGGCTTCGATTTCGAAAGTATTATTCACCGCAACCTTGGCGCCAACGAGCTTGCCGATCAGATGCGCGGGATTCAATACCTCTTTAAGCTGCCTTACGTTGATACTGCTCGAGTTGGGGTACACGGCTGGAGCTTCGGAGGGTTTATGACCACCCAAATGATGCTTAAGGAGAATAAGATATTTAAGGTTGGCGTTGCCGGCGGACCGGTAATAGACTGGAGCCTTTACGAGGTGATGTATGGCGAACGCTACATGGATACTCCGGAGGAAAACCCCGAAGGCTACAAGAATGCAAACATGCTGAACTATGTTGAGAACCTGACTGGTAAATTGATGTTGATCCATGGCGATATCGATAATACTGTTGTATGGCAGAATAGCCTTGAGTTTATACACGAGTGTGTGGGAAAAAGGGTAATGGTCGACTATTTTGTGTATCCCCAGCACGAGCATAATGTGCGCGGAACGGATCGTATCCATTTAATGCGCAAGGTTACCGACTATTTTGATACTTATCTTAAGAAATAGGGAGTTAGACGGAAGTTAGACGGAAGTTTGAGGAGTCAAAGAATTAAAAGAATAGGATGAAGTTATACGAAGTTAAAGGAAATAGCCTCATACTTGTCTCTGTGATCCTCTGTGGTTAAAAAAGAAGTTAAACGGGAGTTAAACGGATTGTAGACGGAAGTTATAAGGAAGAAAATATACCCCGAGCGTTCCAACTCTCGGGGTTTATTTTTTCCGTGGGGTATAATTCTGCGGATAATTGCCGAAATTTGCAGCAGATATTAAGATTGATGAACTCAGAAACAGGATATAGGCGTATTTGGCAAATTGCGGTTCCAATTATCATTGGTAGCGTTGCTCAGAACTTGCTCAACGTTATCGATACCATATTTCTGGGACAGCTGGGAGAAGTTGCTCTTGGTGCCGGAGCCATTGGTGGCTTGCTGCACTTGGCCGCAGTTATGGTTGCCTACGGTTTTACCATTGGTACTCAAATAGTGGTGGCTCGAAGGTTTGGCCAAAAGAAGTATGGCAGCATTGGCATTACACTTACCCACTCGTTTTACTTTCTCACGGTTCTGGTGCTTCTTCTATTTTGGATTTTATGGCAAATGGCCCCAACCATTTTGGGTGCCATGATCCACTCTCCGCGAATAATGGAAGCCTCCATCGAGTTTTTGTCTTGGCGCAAGTGGGGATTGTTCTTTGTGACCATAAGCTTAATTTTTCAAGCGTTTTATATTGGAATTGGCAAAACGCGCATCATTTCCGTTGCCAACTCCTTGGCGGTGGTTACCAATATTGTGCTGGACTACGGCCTCATCTTTGGAAATTTAGGTTTGCCAAAGATGGGAATTCCCGGTGCTGCGCTGGCTTCGGTAATAGCGGAGCTGGTTGGGTGTTTGTTTTACGTTATCTATACCATGATTACGGTAGATAGCGTTAAATACAACCTGTTTGCATTTACCCGATACAGCTCTAACTTCTTTAAGCCACTGTTGCGGATTTCGCTGCCCACCATGTTTCAGAATCTGCTATCGTTTAGCAGCTGGCTGCTCTTTTTCCTCTTTGTGGAGGGAATGGGCGAGCGGGTTCTTGCCGCGTCCAATATTGTGCGCAGCTTATATGTGCTGCTGCTTATCCCGGTGTGGGGTATTGCCTCGGCAACGAGCAGCCTTACCAGCTTTTTGATTGGACGAGGGCGCAAAGAGGAGGTTATGGGGCTGGTGTGGAGGGCTGAAGTTCTTTCGCTACTATCGGTGCTGGTGGTTTTGCTCATTACCGGATTCTTTGCCCGCGATTTGCTTTCGCTCTACTCAAAGGATATTTCGCTTATTGAGTATACCCTTCCGGTTCTTTTCGTTGTGGCTATTGCCGGGCCTGTTCTTTCCATCGGATTTATTGCCTTTAATGCTGTTGCCGGAACAGGTAAAACCAACGTTACCTTTATTCTCGAAACTGCCGATTTGGGACTATACGTGTTGCTCGGATATCTATTTGCGTCCGTGTTTCACCTCTCTATTTCGGCTGTGTGGACGGTGGAGATCTTCTATGGGCTATTTATGGCTATGGCTGCCTTGCTCTATCTGAGGTTTGGAAATTGGCGCAATGCCGCACACTTTTAGGCGATATTTATTGCCTTTTGGACTTTGCTTCTAACCTATTTCTTACATTAACTTGTTGTTGGGCTGCTGTTCGGTGCTGGATGTGCAAACCCATGCCGAATTGTTTGCTGTGGCTTTAGTTTAGAATGCGGATATGGTTCCGTTTTATATGCAAGGTGGTGTTATGTGGTAAGTCCGTTGGTGTGTGAGAGGTTTTCCCCGTCAGCTTAGCTGGCGGAACTGGATACTCGATTGAGTGTTCGTGCATTTATATTTTGTCTAATTGCTATACAAGAATCATAAATGTCTATACAATCATTGCTTTTGAAATCATCGTTTAAGCGGTAGTATTGCTGAATTTGGTAGAGTAGAACAATTATTCAGTCATCTTCCTTTTCTTAAAAATCAACGGATAAAGCAATGCTATTCCAACACCAAACAAAATTCCGGAGAAAAAATCGATTAATTCCTTATCCAATTTTGTGTTGGAATCAGCTACCAATACTTTTATTATAACTGTCGATACAATCAGAAGAACTGATATTAAAATAGTTTTACCTTTTGTCATAATGTTATTTTGCCTTATTTGAAATATTTAAATAGCAACGAAAGCGTTTTTTTACATGCCACTCAACTCGTTTATAAACCTAACAACGTTGAGTTTATATTTTCAAAAATAGCATTATTTCTTTATAGTTCCTCATCCTTCCGCTGCTCTGGCGGGAATATATTTTACGACTCTGCCATAAAAAAAAACCGCAAGTCAGGATTTGCGGGGAGCGGAGTTATTTTTCCTGTGGGCTTAGCTGGCGGGGTGAACTACTCGATTGGGCACTGTTATTTTCCATTATTAATCATATCCTTTAAAATCTCGTGAAAATGTAATTCCTTTTTAAAATCAACTGATTCATCAACAATTTTTGAAATAATCAAATCGAAAAAGTCTGTGATACTATTTGAAAGCACAAACATATCTTCTTCGTCTCTACCGAAAATTATCACTTGACCATTAATCCCATTAGTATCTGGGTCTAAGTCAATACCAATATAATTTCCACCATGGTCAGAGAATACAGGAATCCATTTGGGATTAAAATACATTTTCTTAATAGCTCCGACAGGGGTTGAAGTAAATGGAATTTCCTCATTAAAATTATAATCTGTCCTTTTAACTTCATATTTCTGTTCAGAGTACATAACGAACTCAAGTTCATCCCAATTATAGGAGTCCTTTTCTAATTCATGTAATTCTTTAACTAATGGAGATAATTTCTTATAATCATCAAAATTAATATCAATTGTTTCTCTACCTTTTCCTTCAGCCTTTTCAGATTTATATAAATATGGCCCACCATACGAACCTAAACCACAAGAAAACTCAATTTTATACCAGCTTTTCTTAAATAATCCTTTTTTTGGAGCTTTTGCAAAATAAAAATCTACAATCTTATTAAGTAATCCCTTAGATTTTTCAGGGTTATTAAGCTTTCTTTCAGCTGGTTTTACTAAAGATAATCCAAATTCAATCTGCTTAATCACTTCATTGATTGGCATGAATCTATGACCAAGAAAACAACTTCGCTCATCACCTGATTCTCCATTATTAGCAAGATAAAAATCAGATAGTTCAGCCGGCAATTTATCATCAATCAGTTTCTCTATTTCAGCTAATTGATTTTCATTCACACCGTCATTAAGAGGGTTTATTTTCCAATCAAATTTCTCGGATTGCAAATCAATTATTTTCTTTAGTTTATCTGTATTGGTCATATGGTTCCAGTGTCTCGTTTAATAGTGCCCAACTCGTTTATAAACCCAGTTTTGTTGGGTTTATCCACCCAAATATGGGTGGATAAACCTAGCTTTTGTGAAGGTTTATATTTCAAAGGTAGAATATTATCTCAAATATCATCAATCGGCAATTCAATCTTTTTTAGTCTTTTCCCCATAAAAAAACTCCCCGCAAGTCAGGATTTGCGGGGAGCGGTGAGAGGAATTATTTTTCCTCGTCGGGTTTGGGGCGGCTGTTGGGGCGCGAGTTGCGGAGTACTTCTTGAATGCGCTCCTCGATGCGCATGCCTAGGTCGTGCCAGAATGGGGCAGCGGTGGTAATCTCCATAGCCTCCACATATTTTATAAACCCTCGGATGGCAGCCTCCAGGTCGCCGCGCTCCTTGGTGGCCGAGTCTATTTCGGCTTTCTGGGCCTTATCGTCGGAGCGGGTGCCGTAAATGGTTTCAAACTCGTTCTGAGTGCCCTCTACGGCATCGATCCACGGTTGGAGATTTATGCGCACTATCTCTGCCGGCGTTAGGTTGGCACGCAGGTTGGTAAGTATCTTTTGAATCTCCTTCGACTCTTCGGAGTGCGGAAGCGCCACGATATGGCTGGGCGTGCCCACTGCTCGGGCAATGGTCAAGGCCTTTCGGCCTACCTCCGATATGAGGGGGTCGGGATGGTTGGCTTGCCCCTTCAGGTGACTAAATAAGCCCCTTACTGCCTTGTCGCGCAGTCCATCGAGCTTCACCACATTTTCGGTGTACATATTCATCGGCATGAGGTTGAAGCTCGTATCGAAGCTTTTGTTCCGGGCCTGTAAGTTAGTAAAGTAGCTGCTTTGGATTACCTCCTGGTTGTTGGTTCCAAGCACCACATCCTCGATGCGCTCGCCTGTTGTGCCTATGGCGGAGTTTGGTAAATGTGATAAGTTTGGCATTTCTTACATTTTTAAGTTACTACTATATTTATAATCCAACTTGGCTATGTGCTCCTGACTAGCCTCGTTTGGCAACAAAATGCGGTGATAGGTGATTCGAAACGCGCGTGTAAAGCTGTAGTGGATGTACCGAGCATGCTCGGCAGGGCAAAATGAAACCGTTTCATGGTACCGGCATGCTCGGTACGGCAAAATGAAATCATTTCATGGTACCGAGCATGCTCGGTACGGCAAAGTGAATTCATTTCATGGTACCGAGCATGCTCGGTACGGCAAAGTGAAATCATTTCATGGTACCGAGCATGCTCGGCAGGGCAAAGTGAATTCATTTCATGGTACCGAGCATGCTCGGTACGGCAAAGTGAAATCGTTTTATGGTACCGAGCATGCTCGGTACGGCAAAGTGAAATCATTTTATGGTACCGAGCATGCTCGGTACGGCAAAGTGAAATCGTTTCATGGTACCGAGCATGCTCGGTACGGCAAAGTGAAATCGTTTTATAGTACCGAGCATAGTCGGCAGCTAAAAATAGGTTGGCGGTGAACCACCGGCAGAGGTCGTTTTGGTTCCGATGCAAGGGGCGGTAGGGCTGGAAAATGGCGGGCGCGGGAAGCGAAAAAGAGTGCGGGAGTCTACCGAAAATAGCTCCAAAACACTGCCTCGCCTTGTGTAATCCAACTTTCATTGGTGTACTAATTAAATAGCCACATGAAAGTTACGGATATTTTATAATACGAAACAATAGGCTGTGCTCTTTTTTTTTGTGGGCAATGCTCTACTAATTATTCTGGCAGTAGAATGCAACTGTCTGTAGCGAACAATTGCAGGCATATATCGCGCCCTGTAATCGGAGCAAACCTTTTTTGTTTGTTGGGAGCGAGGGGCAGGAGTTACTTTTTCGTGTGGGCTAAGCTGGGGGGCTACCCGATTGGCACACTGTATTTTTCTCGCTCAACCCTCTCCTCTAATATACAAAGCATAATCGGGTTTAATCAATTTCATTGCTTTTATTAACCTTGAAACTTGGTCTATTTGAGATGGAATTGCTTTTTCAATAGAGATACCATCTCTTTCTTTGTAATATCTTGTTAATTCTATTTCTTCAATTAGAATATTATCAAGTTTTTCATTTAATTCTATTGCAGATTTGTAATTTATAAAAATTGCACATTCCTCTCTTTCATTATGTTTTTCAGAAACCTCTTTAAACAATGATTTATCAATATTTATTTTTTTATATTCCCTCAAGAATTCCACTAAATCACTAATCACCAAAAAACCCTTGTTGTCAAAAGTATCAATTAACACGGAGTTCTCATTTAAATATTCCTCGAAGTTGTCAATGTATTCAATCGACTTTTTTAAACCGAAAAGACTTTTTTTAATAATTTCTTTAGGTTCAATCGCCTGCATTAAGGCCGGTATTTTTTTCTCTTCGATAAAACGTAATTCTGCAGTAATGTTAAGTTCCATAATATTTAAGTTATGTTAGTTTATTGGTCATGCTGTGTGCCAACTCGTTTATAATCCAAGTTTTGTCTAGCGTAATATTCTGGCATACTAAACCAAGCTTTTGTTTGGGTTTCTATGTCAAAGGTAGAATGTTTTTTCACATATCGTCAACCGGCAATCTTATCTTTTCCTACCTTCCACTGCTCCGGCGGGAATTTATTCTAACACTCTTCGAAAAAAAAACGCCCCGCAAGTCTGGATTTGCGGGGAGTGCTACTTGCTTTTCGAACTATTATCCCAGCCATCTGCATCATCATCTTGTCGTATGGGTTCCATCCGATGTGCAATTCCAAAGATTTGTTTACCTTGGTTTCGGCAAAGGGAAGGATATGGGTGCTGCCAACCTGCCTTGCCCTCGCCGCAAAACTTGGTGTGTAATTCAAAAACAGAGATATGAGAATCCTACTAACAGGCGCAACGGGATATATTGGGAAACGACTTTTACCCATCCTTATAGAGAGAGGGCATAACGTGATTTGCTGTGTGCGGGATGCAAAAAGAATTGGTTTACCCCAATCGGTTATCGACAGGATTGAGATTGTGGAAGCCGATTTTCTTAATGAAGATACGCTGCATGCTATCCCAACGGAAATTGATGTGGCTTATTACCTAATTCATTCCATGTCATCGTCCAAATCGTTTAAACATTTGGAGGAAGTCTGTGCCACAAATTTCAAAAATACCATCAACAAAACCAATGTTAAGCAAGTTATATTCCTGAGTGGGATTGTAAATGAAACCAATTTGTCCGAACATTTAAGTTCCCGCAAAATGGTGGAATTGGAATTGAAAAGCGATTCGTACCACCTTACCACCTTACGTGCAGGAATAATTATTGGTTCGGGAAGTGCTTCGTTCGAAATAATGAGGGATTTGGTCGAAAAGTTGCCTGTAATGATTACTCCCAAATGGTTAAATACAAAATGTCAACCCATCGGAATTGGGGATGTTATTCGAATTCTTGAATTGTGTTTGGGGAATGAAAAGACCTTCAATAAAGATTTTGATATCGGAGGGCCCGATATTCTTTCGTATAAAGAAATGTTGCTTGGATACGCACGCGTGCGTGGTTTGCGAAGGCATATTTTTGTTGTTCCTGTAATGACACCCAAATTGTCGTCGTACTGGTTGTATTTCATTACCTCAACCAGCTATATGCTGGCTTCGGCATTGGTTGATAGCATGAAAATAGAAGTTATTTGTCGAAACTCCGAGATAAATACACTTCTTGGTATAGCGCCCATCCCTTACGAGCAGGCGCTACGAAAAACACTATCGGTGATTGACGACAATCAAATTATATCGAGCTGGAAAGATTCATTTTCGAGCAGTAACATCTCTTTTAAAATATCCGATTTTATAACGGTCCCTACTCATGGATGTTTTAAAGATATACGCACGGCAACCATAACCGACCGTGAAGAGTGCGTTCGGAAAATCTGGCAGATAGGTGGCGATAATGGTTGGTATTTTGCAAATTCGTTGTGGCGTTTAAGAGGATTTATGGATCGAATGATTGGAGGCGTTGGTTTACGGCGCGGTAGGACAGATCCAACCTTTATCGATGCAGGCGATGCAATTGATTTTTGGCGCGTTCTTTATGCCAACAAATCCGAAGGTCGTTTACTCTTATTTGCCGAAATGAAAGTGCCGGGCGAAGCGTGGCTCGAATTCTCTATTAAAGGCAATACACTGTATCAAACAGCCACGTTCCGCCCCAAAGGGGCCTCGGGCATATTGTATTGGTATCTTTTGTATCCTATCCATTACTTCATTTTCAGGGGAATGACTCGGAAAATAGGTAAGTAAAGCAACGTTAACCGTAAAGCCGCGTTGAGAGCTGCGGGTTACGCTGTCGTATTTATTACATTTTTCCATATTGATGAATTTAACTGTAACTATTGCCGTTCTAGCCGTAACCTAGACTGTGAATAGATTTTTATTAAAAACAGAGCAATGATGGTTACAACCAAACTCAGTATACACGATAAATTGCCGCTTACCTGCTCGCGAACAGGAACCTGTTGTCATGGGAAACTTGTGCTACTCAATCCATGGGAGTTGGTGTGTTTTGCCAAGGAGAAAAAAGTTACTCCAAGGGAGTTTCGGGATCGTTACTGTGAGTTTGGCGGAATTCGTTTACGGTTCGATGGAGCACTCGGGTGGAAGAATCAGCCCGCGTGCAGCCAATATGTCGAGAACTTTGGATGTAGCGTACATGTGGGCCGTCCATTGGCTTGTCGGCTATATCCGCTGGGTCGTCAAATACAAAGTGAGGTGGTTCACTATATGTATCAAGGCGACGAATTTCCTTGTTTGGAGGGATGCCCCGAGGTTTTAACTTTACCTTATTTGACGGTTGGCGAATATCTTGGTGGACAGATAACCGAAATGTTCGAAAAGGCTCAGGATGCATATTTAAACCTAATGCAAGATTTAGCCGACATAGCATTCGTTCTTCTTCTTGAAACTGGCTTGACCGAATCGGGCGATAAGCATACATTGCCGCAATGGAGAGTAATGGGCAGCGAACTTCCAGAAGCATTGGCAGAAAGAATAGGGCCCGACTGGCTGGATTGTTTGATGCTTCCTTCGATTCTGGATGATATAGACGATCCCATTTCCTTTGCTCGGAAACATAATGAATTGCTCCAACTAAAAGCACAAGAACAATTTGGAGCCCTGCAAAACAATCAAGAGATACATGAAGCGTCGGTATTAATAATGGGTGTAGCATTGCATCTTGCTCGTGGTATTGGGGCCAATCCAGCAATTCTTGCCGAACATTGGATTGATACGGCAAAGAAACATGGAGCCATGGAATAGCATCTTAACTTGTAAGAGATGGGAGAATGGATGCGATTAATAGTTCTGGTTCAATGTGTTTTAACTTGTTGCTAAATTAAGGTTTCAATCCCTAATTAGTTAATCGAAGGTTGTGGGAACAAAAGGTGCAACGGTGTGTTTCTGTAATCATAAAACTAAATAAAATCGATGTGCAATGAAAAGACAATTTGGCGAAACCGTTGTAGGATATAATATTCCGGTATTGAATGAACGCGAAATCAGAGCCGCGTCGGGTATTCTTTACTTTTTCACGTTTCTATCGCTTATGCTTATTCTGTTTAAGGGCGATTTCTTGATGATAAAGTATGTGATCACAATCTTCATGGTGGACTTTCTGATTCGGGTGTTTATCAATCCGATGTATGCCCCAACGCTTATAATTGGCCGATGGATTGTGAGCAGGCAAACTCCCGAGTATGTTGGTGCAGCCCAAAAGAAGTTTGCATGGATTATTGGTGTAGTCCTTTCTGCCACTATGTTTGTGTTGATGGTTTTACTAAACTCCTACAGCCCTATTTCAGGTATCATCTGCCTAATCTGTTTGATATTTCTCTTCTTTGAATCTGTCTTCGGAATTTGTTTGGGCTGCCTGTTCTACAATATGATATACAAGGATAAGGCGCAGCACTGTCCGGGCGAGATTTGCAAAACAAAGGACAAGCACGAAATTCAGAAGATTAAGATTATACACATACTATTCGTGCTGGGTATGGTAGGTTTTGTAGTTCTAATGGCCTTCCTGTTCCACGACTTTTTCAGCATTAAGCCACACGATCTGTTTGGGCTTGCAGTACATTAATGCTGCTGCTTTAATCGCCGATATTAATCTAAAAGAGCCGCTCCATTTGGAGCGGCTCTTTTCTTTGTTAGATGGCTTTCGTTTTCTTCTCGAGCCAATCCTTAAGTTCGGGCACCAGCCTTGGGGCGAGGGTGTCGAATACCCGCTGGTGGTAGCCGTTGAGCCACTCAACCTCTTCGGTAGAGAGTAGGGCTTTGTTTACTGGTTTAAGATCGATGGGGCAGAGGGTAAGCGTTTCCCATTTGTTAAAGGTTCCAAACTCAGTGGTTCCGGCGGGCACGCAGGCAATAAGATTTTCGATGCGAATGCCATACATGCCGGAGCGATAGAGCCCTGGTTCGTCGCTGCAAACCATGCCGGGTTGGATCGTTACGGAGTTTTCTTCCATGCGGATGCTTTGAGGTCCTTCGTGCACATTGAGGAAGAATCCTACACCGTGTCCCGTTCCGTGTCCGTAGTTTCGCTGCTGGGCAAGGAGCGGCTGGCGTGCAAGCATATCGAGATTTGATCCTCGGGTGTTGGGCGTAAACACTGCACGTGCAAGTCCAATCATTCCCTTTAATACTAGAGTGTAGTCCTCCTTCTCCTGCTCGGTGGGGGCTGCGAGGTGTATCGTTCGGGTAATATCGGTAGTGCCACTTTGGTACTGGCCGCCGCTATCTATTAGTAGGAACGATTTGGGGTGTATCTCCGAGGCGGTTTCGGGAGTTGCAGAGTAGTGCACAATGGCCCCATGCTCGGCATATCCAACAATGGAGCCAAAACTCTCGCCCACAAAGTAGGGTTGCCGTGAGCGACAATTGCGCAGCTTCTCCTCAACGGTAATCTCTGTAATGGTTTCTTTGCCTACCGTTTGTTCAATCCATTGTAGCACTTCTACCATGGCCACGCCATCGTTAATCATTGCGTTGCGAATGCCTTCCAGCTCTATTTCTGTTTTGCATGCCTTGGCTAGCGCAATGGGCGACGACTGCCATACAATCTTGCAGCTGCTTGGGATGGTGTTTGCTAGCGCAAAGTTAGTCTTAGCAGGATCCACCAGAATGCGTTCCTTCTTTTTGAAATCCTTTACAAAATCGATTATCTCATCGTAATCGAAAATCTCAATCGCGTGGTTGTTGAGCATGCGCATTACGGTGGGCGATACCTTTGCCGAGTCGATAAATAGTGCTACACGATTGGTAAACACAATGGCGTAGGCATAGAATACCGGGTTGTAGGCTACATCCGATCCGCGGAGGTTAAAGAGCCAAGCAATCTCGTCGAGTGCAGTAATAATGTAGGATGTTGCCTTTGCCTCTTCCATCTTTGCTCGGATGGTTGTTAGCTTTACAATCATCGTTTCCCCTGCAATCTCTTCGGGGTGAATGATTATTGGCTCCTTGGGGAGACGTGGTCGGGTTTCCCATCCCTTGCTGCCGATCCCTTGAGTGTGAGCAATGGTAATCTTCTTTTCATAAAGTTTATCTTCCAACCCAATAAGCTGGTTGTAGGAGAAGAGCCGGGTGTCGACACCAACGATCGATTTTTTGTTGAGCTGCTCCAACAACCAATCTTCCGATGTAGGTACGCCGGGAGTTCCCATCTTAAAGAGTCTAATTCCGGTGCCTTCCAGCTCTCTTTCTGCTTGAAGAAAGTAACGAGAGTCGGTCCAGAGCCCAGCATCAGTCTCGGTGACTACTACCGTTCCTGCCGAACCAGTAAAGCCTGAAAGCCAGGCCCTAGTTCGCCAATGTTCGGCTACGTATTCGCTTAGATGCGGATCGCCCGATGGAATGATGGCGGCGGATATTCCTCGCTTTTCCATCTCCTTTCTAAGCTGTTTAAGTTTCAATGTCTTTTCCATATCGTTGAGTTTCGTATAAATTTGTTGTTAGGAATAGTAAGTCAGACTTACGGAACGCTATAAAGTTAAACAACTTCAACGGTGTTTCGCCCTTTACCGACGATTAATTGCCTATTGTGCCTTCATCTCCTCATGTTTTGTTGGCCCCTACTCAATTTTGGCTTACAGATAATTTAAGTAACGAATTCTTTGTTCGACTTCTCCAGTAGACTGATTTTTTAACGTGTTGAAAACAAAGGCTTCCTTCGACTTGTTGTGACTTTCCTATGCACGTTTATTCGCTTTTTATGGCTTTGGAAACCACTCTTGCATGGTCGCCTTCTTGAAAAGATGCAGCAAAAGTTAAAATTAAATTATCTTAGTCACTTATTTTGGGATTCTATGAAAAGACTTCTTCTCTATATTGGATCATACCTTCTCATGGGGTTACTCATGATAGTTTTAGCGGTAGCAATGGGGTTTGCTACCTTTTTTGAGAAATACTATGGGCTAGAAGCTTCGTGGGGCCTGGTGTATAGCGCTTGGTGGTTTAATCTTCTGTGGCTTTTACTCGCCATAAATTTGGTGGCAGCCCTTTTTACTCGAGCTCGATTTGCCCGAAAGCGCCTCGGTATTTTCATTTTCCACTTGGCATTTCTAATCATAATCACTGGTGCCGGTATTACCCGATTTTTTGGAACTGCTGGATTAATGCACCTTCGCGAGGCAGAGGTTCGCTCCAACTATATGAGCGAGGAGCCTTATCTTCAGGTGGCCGATAGTGCCGGACATGTATTATTCAGTAGTCAGGATAACTTTAATCCATATTCCAGTAATGAGTTTTCCGAAGCCATCCAAACACAGGCAGGAGTGGTTGAGTTGAACCTTACGCGTTATATTCCTAATTCGGTTCCTGTTCTTATCCCCGACAAACAAGGCGTTCCGGTATTGAAGTTGGTGGTTGCTACCCTTAATGGACGTGTAAATCAGCTGCTAGCCCTTGGCGAGATTATTCAGGTTGATGGCATCACGATTGGCTACGAATGTGCACAGGTAAGCGATATCGTGTTTAAGGGAGCCGACTCTCTTTTAACCCTTACTACTTCAGAATCTGTATTGATGGGATCGATGCCATCCTCTCATGGGAGTGATGTTGTTGCCAACACTCCTTCTCCGGTAAAGTTAAATACCATATATGCCGGTTCAAAATATCAACTGGTGGTTACAGGTATTGCTGCTCCATCGCGAGTAGAGTACATGCCACAAGGTAAAAGTAACGCTCAAACCCTTGAGTTTCGTGCAACCTTTGATGGGCTTTTAAAGACTATTTACTTGAATAAAACAAACGAATTAACCGACTGGACCACCATTAATCTCGGAGGTCAAACCCTATTGATGCGTTATGGTCCAAAGGAGGTGAAGTTGCCTTTTTCGGTTGTGCTGAATAAGTTTGTCCTCGAGCGGTATAGCGGATCCGAATCGCCATCGGCATACTCTAGTCTGATTGCCATTAGCGATGAGAGTGGTGGGGTGTTTGAACGGTCGGTAGCCATGAATCGTGTTGTTGATTATCATGGGTATCGGTTCTTTCAGGCTTCGTATGATACCGATGAGAAGGGAACTATTTTGCGGGTGAGTAACGATTTCTGGGGCATGACCTTAACCTATCTTGGATATGGCTTATTTATGGTTGGGGTAATATTTATGATGATTTCCCGACGAACAAAACTTTATGCTTTACTGACTTCCCCTAGCGCTAAGGTTGGAGTAATATTGGCTTTTATCCTTATGCCTGCTTTCTCTATGGCTCAGGAACTACCTGTTCCCGATAGAGATCATGCCGCTAAGTTTGGACGGTTGTTGGTTCTTTCTCGCGATGGACGAATACACCCTTTAAACACAATTAGTGGTGAAATTACCCGCAAAGTAACGGGACAAGGTACCTATGGCGATTTATCGTCCGACCAGCTGGTATTGGCCATGACCGTTTTTCCCGATTTTTACCAGGCGGCTCCTATCATTAAACTTGGCAATGAAGAACTTCGAAACCTTTTGGGTGTTGAAAAACCATTGGCTTCGTTCCTTAATTTCTTCGATTCTACAACTGGCGGCTACAAGTTGCAGCAACAGATTGCCGCTATAAATCAAAAACCGCCAGTTTCGCGCACTAAGATGGAGAAGGAGATTCTCAAGGTCGATGAGCGGGTGAATATCTGCTATATGATATTCACCGGAGGTTTGCTTAAACTTTTTCCAGATGCAAATACCGGTCAATGGTTGTCCATTGAGCAAGGTTTGGGAAATGGAGGAGACTCTACCCAAGCAGGACGGTTGCTGCTTGAGTATTTCACCGCATTGCGATTTGCTACATCTACGGGTAGCTACCAAAATGTCGACAGCACCCTCAACCGGTTTGCGGTTTACCAGAATAGTGCGGCGGGTAGTTCTTTCGACGGTTTTCCGGCGTTGGAGGTTCTTTACAATAAAATAAAACCCTTCGAGCGGATTATTCCAATTTATGGGTTGGCTGGGTTCTTCTTGCTTATCCTACTTTTCTTTCAGCGTAGCTGGCGTCATGCAAAGCTAACGTCCAGAATCTTGGTGGGCATTGTCGTGGCTGGGTTTGTTGTGCATACCGCAGGCCTAGGCTTGCGATGGATTATAGCCGGCCATTCTCCCATGAGCAACGGGTATGAATCCATGCTCATGGTTTCGTGGGTTGCATTGCTGGCTGGATTATTGCTCGTTCGTAAGATGCCGACGATCCTTGGCATAGCAGCCATTCTTGCTACGGCCACCTTGTTTGTTGCCCACCTCAGCTGGATGGATCCGGAGATCACCAATTTGGTACCGGTGCTTAAATCGAAGTGGCTAACGCTACATGTTTCGTTTGTGATGGCAGGCTATGCTTTCTTTGGGTTGTCGGCCTTTCTCGGATTCCTATCGCTGCTGGTAATTGCCATCCCTAAACTTTATCGCAGGATTGAGGGGGACGATTTTGGTCGAATCCAAAATGTAATGCAGGCGGGAATGATTATAGGACTTTACCTTTTTACAGTAGGAACCTTTCTCGGCGCTATTTGGGCCAACGAGTCGTGGGGACGCTATTGGGGCTGGGATCCAAAGGAGACATGGGCCCTCATAACCATTCTAGTTTACGTAATTATTACCCACCTCGATAATATCCCTGGTTTTAAAAATCCAATTGCCGTGAGCTTTTCCAGCCTAGTTGGGTTTGTAACCGTGCTCATGACCTACTTTGGCGTGAACTATCTGCTTTCGGGTCTTCACTCTTATGCCAGCGGCGAAGCCGTTCGCATTCCGTGGGGGGTATATGCAGGTATTGGTCTCGTTCTTGTTGTTTGGGTGGCAGCGATCATTGGATCGAGGTATTCCATATTTCGTAAGCCATCCGAGGTGGAAAAATAAAAATGGATATTAAATTTGTAACCAAATAAGATACGATATGAACAGTTTTGAATTTTATAATCCGGTTAAGATAGTTTTTGGTAAAGGTAAAATTGCCGAGTTGCCAAAGTTTATTGCGAAAGACCAACGCGTGCTAATCACCTATGGTGGTGGAAGCATCAAGGAGAATGGTGTTTACGATCAGGTCTTTGATGCACTAAAAGGCTATACCGTTTTCGAGTTTGGTGGAATAGAACCCAACCCCAAGTATGAGACCCTGATGAAGGCCGTTGCGCTTATCCGCAAGGAGAAGATCGACTTCGTTTTGGCTGTTGGAGGTGGTTCGGTTATAGATGGCACCAAGTTGATTGTGGCTGCTGTGCCTTTCAAGGGCGAACCATGGGATATCCTTTCTAAAAAAGCACCTATTGTAGAGGCCTTGCCATTTGGTGCAGTGCTTACCTTAGCCGCAACCGGTTCCGAAATGAATAGCGGTGCAGTTATTACGCGTAACGAAACCAAGGAGAAGTTGGCTTTTGGCAGTCCGCTGCTGTTCCCTCAGTTCTCCATTCTCGACCCTACAACCACTTTTTCGTTACCATCCAACCAAGTTGCCAATGGTATCGTGGATACCTTCATTCATACTACCGAGCAATACTTAACCTACCCGGTAAATGCGCCTATTCAGGACAGAACGGCCGAGGGAATTCTTTTAACCCTGATTGAGGAGGCTCCGAAGGCCATGGCTAGCCGTAACGACTACGATGTAAAGGCTAACCTTATGTGGTCGGCTACAATGGCTCTAAACGGGCTCATTGGTGTTGGTGTTCCTTCCGATTGGGCAACCCACATGATTGGTCACGAGCTCACCGCATACCATGGGTTGGCGCATGGGGTAACGTTGGCCATTGTTTTGCCATCGCTTCTGCGCACTATGATTGATGAGAAGCAAGCCAAACTAGCCCAAATGGCCGAGCGTGTTTGGGGAATCACCAAAGGCACCGAGCGCGAAAAGGCGTTGGCGGCTATCGACAAAACTGAGGCATTCTTCCAATCGTTGGGCGTAAAAACCAAACTAACCGAATACGGTATTGGTGCCGAAAACTTTGCCAAGATTGTTACCCGCTTCGAAGAGCGCGGCTGGAAAGGCCTTGGCGAGCGCCGCATGGTAACGCCTGCAAAGGTGTTGGAGATTTTGAAGGCAAGTTTGTAGGTTAAATGTTAGAGGTTAAAAGTTAAAGGATGGGCGGTGCAGAGTTTATAAGGCTGCTGCTTAATGCTCATTCAGAACTTAGATAGATAAAACGAGACGCGCTACGGTGCGTCTCTCTTTTTTAGGGTATAGCAACTGTAGGTGTGACTGTTTTCGGTAGCAAAAAGTCACCCAGACAGTGAACGGTAGCCGTCGCGCTCGGACTAGCCACGCATGAGCGGGGCTGATGGTCATTGTTGCGGTTAGTAGATTCACCTCTTGCGTAAGAGGTGATGTTAGTAAAAAGGTAAGTTGAGTTCTTAAATAGGAAGTGGAGTTCGTGAAAAGGTAAGTTGAGTTCTTAAATAGGAAGTGGAGTTCGTGAAAAGGTAAGTTGAGTTCATGAAAAGGTAAGTTGAGTTCTTATTTAAGAAGTGCAGTTCTTAAAAAGGTAACTCGAGTTCTTATTTAAGAACCCATGATAGAAAAAAGGTAGCACAGTGAAGCGGCAGTAGTCCGGGTGCGACTAGTATGCCGCCACGCTTGGCTGGCTTACCGTATGGGCAATTTGATCCTACAGCAGCTAGAGTTTTCTGCACAAAAAAAAGAGCCCCACAAGGAGGCTCTCTTTTTATTTATCTCGATTCGACTATTTCTTGTCGAAAATCTTGCTGAAGTTGCGGGCGGTACGCTTAGCCCAGTCGCGCTTGTGGTAAAGGTAGCTGGCAATCATTGGGATTACCGTAGTACCTTCGGCGAAAACCATCTGTTCGTAGGTGGTGTCAACCTTACCCCATGAGGAAGCTTCCTTAAGGGTAGAGGAGGAGCAAGCACCGTCGCGAACGTCGGCTACGGTAATTTGGATGGCATATTTGTGCATAGGAACATCAATTCCAAGGCACTCGGCGCAAACAACAGTATCTTGGGTAAAGTTCTTTGGCACACCGCCACCAACCATGAATAGGCCGGTAACCTTAGCCTCAATCTTCACCATAGTCAACTCACGGAAATCCTTCACAGAGTCGATGGCGATATGAGCATCGGGTCTTTCCCACTGGTGCATAACCAAACCGAAACCTGCGCTAGAGTCGCTGAATGCAGGACAGAAGATAGGCACGTTGTGCTCGTAGCAAACTTGGATAAGCGAATCTTTCTTAACCGAGTGTTGGGTTAAGTATTTTCCCATCTCCTTGATGAATTCGCGAGATGAGTAAACGCCTGGCTTCATACCATCGGCAATAGCCTTAATGGTAGTGTCGCAGTTTTGCAACTCTTGCTCGTCGATATAGGTATCGTAAATACGGTCGATGTAGTTGTCGCGAAGAACGTTATCGTCAACAAACTGACTTCCGCGGTAGTGTTTAAAGCCAAGAGCTTCAAAGAAGTCCATGTCCACAATTGATGCTCCAGTAGCAACAATGCAGTCAACCATGTTGTGCTTAACCATATCAACATACACCTGCATGCAACCAGCAGCGCTGGTACTACCGGCAAGGGTAAGTATGTTGGAGCACTCTAGGTCGTTTATCATCAGTCCATAAATGTCGGTAGCCGATGCGATTTCACGTGAAGTGAACGACATTTTACGCATGCTGTCGATAATTGGAGTAGAGTCGAACGACTTGATATCGATGTGCTCGATGACCTCCTTTAAGTAATCTTTCTTTTCCATTTCGTGATAAAAGGTTAAAACTAAAGCAGTGTAGCGCCTTATTTGTAAGGCTCTCAATTTACTAGTAATCGTGTTTCACTCAAATAAGAGGAGCGAAATCGGGGTCAAAGTTAGTAATTTGTTTTAGAGTTTTTTAGATAGACAGGCAACTCATTGCAAACTTGTTCGAAACTTTTTTCCATTCGCAAGGTTGGGCTATTGATATATGAAAAAAGTTGGTCTTTTTGGACCAACCTTTTTCCCTACATCTAATCTAGAAATATCTATTTTGAAGAATCAGCATTTTGGCATTCGCCCTTGTTCATTCCATTCCGGTGCATTCCTTGGCCCATACCGTTACCCTGATGCATGCCTTTACCTTGGCCCATACCGTTACGGCCGTGCATTCCCTTACCCATTCCTTTTTTTCCACCCATGTGGGCGTTGAAGTAAACTTTTTGCTCGTCGGTGAGCAGGGCTTTAACCTTAGTTTGATGGCTTACGCGCATCTTCATCAGGTCGCCCTTTAGCTTAGCAATCTCATCGATAGTCTTATTTACTTCGGTCATGTCGGCCTTGTCGGCGGAAGTGAGCGTGTTGAGTCTAGCGTTTTTCTCGGCGAGTACATTTTTAACGGGTGTAACCTCTTTCATGTGCGCTGTGCGAAGGTCATTAATCTTTGTCTTTTGCTCTTCGGTTAATCCGGGAATTTTCTGGTCGCAAAGCATCGGTTTGCTTGCATCCATTTTTGCACGGTTTTCGCTCTGAGCGTTTGCACTAATAGTGCCGATAAACATTAATGCCGAAATAGCGGCAGTCGCAATAATTTGTTTTGTTTTCATGGCTGTGAAAATTTAACGTGAAACTATTAATTGATTGGAATGAAATTATTCACACTGGTTGTTGTCTTGGCCTCGGTGCTTACCCTTTCCTTCGCCACGAGGCATTTGCTCGTCGCCTTGGAGTAGCATGTGCAGTTGTTCTTTGGTGCAATGGGGTTTTACCATTAAGAACTGCTTTACCGAAAGCCGCTTCATCTTTTGGTAGTTTTTACCAATTTCGATAATCAATCGTGACATCTCAGCCGTATCGGGTGTTTCCGAAAGGAGTTGTTGGTGTAAGGCGTGGCGAAGTTCCTTTGTTCGTTGCATGGCTGTGCGGTTTTCATCGCGCCATTGCCCCCTTGTCTGCTTGAGCATATTCATCTGTTTTGGGGAAAACCCAGCCGCCTTAAACCGTTCGTGCATATCTCTTCGTGTCCTAACATCTTCTACTTCGGAGGAGAAGGGATGAATGAATATTGTTGCAATCGTAGCGGCGTTGGTGGCAATTAATACCAATACTGCGATGGTGAGCAACCTGATTTTCTTTTCTATATTCATGGCGCTTCTTATTTGTCGTTTTCAGTTGTGAAGATATATTCTTCGAGTGTGGTGCTTTCAGTGTCCTGCATCAACGAGATGGCGGAGGTTAGGTTGTTCTCGGATTGACTCGAAAGTGAAACGTAAGAGGCGGTTCCGATAATTATTCCCAGAGCTAATCCGGCAACTAATGATGTTATTGCTGTTTCCCAGCGAATTGGCCTGATGTGGATTGTTGCTCTTGCTTCGGCCAAAATCCGATCCATCACCTTCCCTTGTAAAAAGAAGTTTGGAGAGGCTTTCTTTTCGTAAGAAATTGCAGCCAGCAACAGTTCTACTTGTGCATAAGCGTTATGGCACTTGGGGCAAGTATTCATGTGCTGTGTAAACTCTGGCGCTGCAGCGTCCGATGCTGCAGTGAGCATCTTCTGTAGTTCTAAATTGAATTTATAGCAGTCCATCGTGGTTGTTTTTTGTTTAGACAATCTCATCTGTAAAAACTTGCGCTTCTATTTTGTTTTCTCAATTCGGCTGATGACATTCTTTCGGGCTCTGAAAATTAAAGACTCTACCGATGATACCGTGGTGTGCATAACCTCGGCAATTTCTGCGTAGGAGAGTTCTTCGTATTTGCTGAGCGTAAATGCTATTCGTTGATTTTCGGGCAGCGTATCTACTGTTGTGTGCAACAGGTCTAGTTTTTGGACCTCTTCAAGCGCTTCTTGGGATGTGGGTGTGGGGTCGTTTATCTGTTCGGCGTCCTTGGCTGTTTTTGAAAAGAGCTGGTCGAAACTTTGGATGAATGCCGATCGTTTTCTCTTTTTTAGTAGGTTCAGGGAGCGGTTTACGGTGATGCGGTAGAGCCAAGTTGCAATCTTTGAATCATTACGGAACGTAGCCAACGATCGGTAAGCCTCTAAGAAAACATCCTGAGCAATATCCTCGGCATCGTGTTGGCTGTGTAAAAGCCCAAGAGCGGTATGAAAGACCTTGCTCTGGTGCTCCGCTACAACCCGACTGAAAAGTTCAGTTTCCCCTTTGAGTATGCGTTGAATGAGCAAATCTTCATCCATCATTTTTCATGCATTTATTGTGGTTAGACACCACTTTAAAAAAAAACTTGCGCTACCTTGCTGGCGAAATAAAAATATTCCAGCACATCTAGCAACTCGTGTGAATAAGGCGCTTGTATATTTGTGGAAATATAGTGAATTTTGTCATTGTTGCTTAAGACTACAATATGGGGATTAAAGGAAAAATATTAAGTGGATTTGTATTGCTGGGGTTTGTGTTGCTTATTTCGGGCGCAATGTCCATCTATCTGCTTACCACCGTTGGCAAATCGGTATCAGGATTGCTGCACGAGAACTACAAGAGTATAGAAATATCCAAAGGGATGCTTGATGCTCTTGAGCAGGAGAATTCTGGGTTGCTTCAGGTGCTGGCCGGCAATGTCGATAGTGGTTTTGTTCAACTGAGCGGTGGCCGTGAGTTATTCCACGCAGGTATTCTCGCCGCCATGGGTAACCTAACCATCGCAGGTGAAAAGGAATTGGTGGACTCCATCCGTATGGATCATGCCCAATTCGATTCCTTATTGAGTGGGCTTTCTGTTCGTGCCGAAGTGCTGGAGTTGGATCGAAAGTGGTATGTTACGGAGTTGAACCCTGCCTATAACCGTGTATCGAAGCGGGTAAAATCCTTGATGACAATTAATGAAACGGCGATCATTGCTAATGCATCTGATCTCGAGAATAATACCTATCGTGCCATTATGCCAGGTATTATTGCCATCTGTGCAGGCTTTTTTCTTACCATTTTATTCAACCTTTTTTTAAACCACTATTTTCTTTCACCCATTGTGAAGCTTACCCGCGCGGTTGATGATTTCGTAAAGCATAAGATCCCCTTCGATGTTGTAGTAGAAACGAAGGACGAAATTGGGGAGTTGCGCGATGCCATTGCTACGCTTGTGACTCAAGCCAAAAAGGGCCAAAAAACTAATCCCGAAAATTAACCTATGCGTTGGTTCAAGGTAATAAGGACAGTAGGTCTTGTGCTGCTTTTCAATGCAGCGTTTATGGCCATCTCTGCGGTTATTTCGCTTTTTAATCAGGATACTGGGTTTATCCCACTGCTGCTAAGTATGTTTATTACAATTGTATTGGCAGTTTTTCCTGTTGTATTTGTGCCCTACGATTCCAATGTAAACACCAAAGAGGGCTATGCCATTGTTGTTTTAAGTTGGCTAGTATCCTGCGTTGTGGCCATGTTGCCTTACTTGCTTTGGGGTGGGGAATTTTCTCTCGTTAACGCTTGGTATGAAGTTGTTTCTGGCTATACAACAACTGGTTCTACGATTCTTAATAATGTGGAGGCGCTACCACCTTCGCTGCTATTCTGGCGTGCATCTACACATTTTATTGGCGGTATTGGTATTGTATTGTTTGCCTTAGTGGTGATGCCTGCATTTGGGAAACTAAAAACGGCTCTTTCCAAGATTGAACTCTCGCCATTAGCAAAGGATAATTTCAAGTATCAGGCGCGCAAAACAATGCATATCATTGTGGTTGTCTATTTAGGTTTAACCTTATCTCAGACAATACTGCTGAAAATAGCCGGCATGAGTTGGTTCGATGCAGTATGCCATGCTTTTGCCACGATTGCCACTGGAGGGTTTAGTACCAAGAATCTTAGTATTGCCTTCTACCATAGCCCTTCCATCGAAATTATCACCATGGTGTTTATGTTCCTTTCCGGCCTGCACTTTGGCTTGATTTGGGCTACTATAATGTTCCATAAGTTCAACCTCTTTACCTCTGCCGTTACTCGGTACTACTTCTTTTCCCTGATAGTTGGTATCGCCCTTGTAACCATTAATATAAAGGGTCCCATATATCATACATGGGTAGATGCTTTGCGTTATGCCTCTTTTCAGGTAATTTCGGTGGGCACTACCACCGGGTTTGCCAATGCTGATTCCGCCATTTGGCCACCCTTCTCCATTCTGATAATGCTGTTTTTAATACTTCAGTGTGCTTGTTCGGGCTCAACCTCTGGTGGTATCAAAACCGATAGGGTGGTAATCTTTTACCAAACGCTCAAACGACAGGTTAAGAAGCTGCAACACCCCAATGCGATAATTCCGGTTAAGGTTAAGAAATTCATAGTGGATGAAGAATTGGTTTCTGGCACCATTCTTTTTATCGCCCTATATATCTTTATTGTGTTTATCTCGACCGTTTTGCTTGCTGCCATGGGGGTAGATATTTTATCGTCGTTTTCAGCCTCCGCAGCCTGTATGGGCAATGTGGGACCCGGTTTTGGAATTGTCGGTTCGATGACAACTTATAGTAGTATACCCGATTTAGGTAAATGGATTCTATCGATTGTGATGCTTCTTGGTCGTATGGAGATTTATGGGTTACTGTTGCTGTTCTTAATGAAATCGTGGAAATAATTATTCAACGATTTACTAGCAGGCCTTGAAGAGGCTTGGTGTGCATAAGGGCAGATTCTGGAATCTGCCCTTTTTTGCATATCTGATTTCGACTCTTCAAATGTTTTGTTCTTTTTCATGAACTAATAATTCAACAAAATAATCCTCTTACTGTTTAATGTATACAAAAACCTAATACGGCAACTGTGTATAGACTTCAAACATCTATTAATGTTAGTTCGGTGGACTACATTCGTTCATGCAAAAACAATGTTGAGTCGGTAAATTATTTTAAGGAACAACTAAGTTCTGTTTTATATAGAGATTCTGATATTTCGGTTGTAAGGCACAAGGAGCGAGGGAAATTGCTTGCTAGAGAGCGAATACGGTTACTTGTGGATCAAGGAACTCCTTTCCTTGAACTTTCGGCACTCGCAGCAAATGGCCAGTACAACAATAGTTTCCCTTCGGCAGGTATCGTTACCGGTATTGGGGTAATTCACGGAAGAGAAGCGATTATTGTAGCAAACGATGCCACAGCAAAGGGAGGTACATACATCAGAGAAACCATCAAAAAACATTTACGAGCACAGGAAATTGCATTAGAAAACAATCTTCCTTGCGTATATCTTGTCGATTCTGGTGGTGCCTTTTTGCCCGAACAGGATAGGGTATTTCCCGACAGAGATGATTTTGGACGAATTTTCTATAATCAGTCGAAGTTATCGGCAAAGGGTATTCCTCAGATATCTGTTGTTATGGGGCTATGCACAGCTGGTGGTGCGTATATTCCGGCAATGAGCGATGAAGCGATTATAGTTCGCAACCAAGGTACCATCTTCATTGGTGGGCCTCCATTGGTTAAGGCTGCCACTGGCGAAGTGGTTTCGGCCGAGGAGTTAGGCGGCGGAGTTGTACATACCACCACATCAGGAGTGGCCGACCATTTGGCCGAAAACGATACCCATGCGTTGGAAATTTGCCGCAACATTTTTGAAACATTGCCACCGCCCGATCGGCAGCAGGTTGATTGGGTGGAGCCTGAACCGCCACACTACGAGGAGGATCAGCTGTATGGAGTGGTTCCATTCGACCTAAAACGAGGATTTGATGTTCGCGAGATTATAGCGCGAATTGTGGATGGAAGTCGCTTTCATGAGTTTAAGGAAAACTACGGAACAACCCTGGTTACTGGATTTGCTCGACTTATGGGCTACCCGATTGGTATAATTGCCAATAACGGATTTCTAAATTCGGAGAGTGCGCTAAAGGGTGCTCATTTTGTTGAATTGTGCTGTGCTCGAAAAACACCAATAATCTTTCTGCAAAATATTACCGGATTTATCGTGGGTAAAAAGCATGAACATGGCGGTATTGCGCGCGATGGCGCAAAGATGATTCATGCGGTATCGAATGCATCGGTACCTGTATTTACTGTTGTAGTTGGTGCCTCTTATGGTGCAGGCAATTACGCTATGGCAGGCAGAGCATTTAGCCCTCGACTCTTGTTTATGTGGCCCAATGCAAAAATTGCTGTAATGGGTGGCGAGCAGGCTGCAAACGTGCTGGTATCGGTAAAGGAAGAGCAGCTGCGTGCCAAGGGAGAAAATCTTCCTGCAGCAGAGTCTCAAAAAATGCGTGAAGAGATCTTAGCTAAGTTCCAGCGCGAAAGTTCTGCGTATTACAGCACTTCTCGGCTTTGGGACGACGGCATTATTGATCCTACTGATACTCGGAAAGTTTTGGCGTTGGGCATTGCTGCCTCGCTAAATCAAAAGTTTGAAAAGCCAAATTTTGGAATCTTTAGAATGTAGCGTATGGATACTATTCTCGAAAAAGAATTAAAGGGCTCTGTTTATACTTTATGGATGAATGAACCCTCATCCAGAAATGCCCTTAGCCCTGCGATGGTTACTGAGTTGACGCATGAGATTGATTATGTGATAAATACTACCGAAATTCGAGTTTTGGTCATTCGTGGTAGAGGTGATGGATTTTGCTCGGGCGCCAATCTCGCTTCCTTTTCGAAAAGTGGAAATCCGGGAATGGAGTTAGAGGTACTGCGCGAAAGTAGGGCATTGGCGAATATGTTTTGCCAACTAAACGCTTTGCCCAAACCGGTTGTTTGTGTTGTTCATGGTTATGCCTACGGTGGTGCTATTGGATTAATTGCTGCATCGGACTATATCCTTGCCGACCCATCTACCATGATGTCGTTTAGCGAAGTTAAATTGGGTCTGGTTCCTGCTACCATAATGCCTTACGTAGCCCAACGAATGAACGAAGGCAAAATGCGGGAATTGATGCTCACCGGAAGGCGATTCAATGCCGAGGATGCAATTGATTTTGGATTGATCTCTGAGGTTACTCCTTCCATTTCTATCCCCGAGAAGTTAACGGATCTGCTGGGTAGTTTACTCGAAGGTGCTCCGCTGGCGCAAGGAATCTGCAAAACCTTAATATTGGAGACGCGTTGCAACCACTCTTTTCATAATATGGTAGATCATACATCGACTGTGCTTGCTGAAATGCGTGCTGGGGATGAGGCAAAGGAGGGTATTGCCGCTTTTCTGGAAAAACGAAAAGCAAAATTTAATAGGCGCCATGAACTTTAGTCCCAATGAATAGTTTCTGCTGATATGATTTCAAGACTACTTATAGCTAACAGGGGTGAAATAGCCCTCCGCATCATGCGCACCGCAAAGCGGTTGGGTATTCATACTATTGCGGTTTATTCCGAAGATGAAGGTAGGCCGCTTCATGCTATGATGGCCGATAGCGCAGTAAGTTTAGGTTCCGGATCATTACGGGACACTTACCTGAATATAGCGAAAATTGTAGAATTGGCTAAGACGCATCAAGCGGATGCTATCCATCCAGGTTATGGGTTTTTATCGGAGAATGCCGAGTTTGCCGAGGCAGTTGAGCATGCAGGTATCAGGTTTGTTGGTCCCACATCAACATCTATTGCCCTTTTGGGGAATAAAGTGGCCGCCCGTGATATTGCTACCAATATTGGAATACCAACGCTTCCTGGCGCAACCGGATCGAGTGCTGATATCCTTGCCCTTGCTGCTACTATAGGATTCCCGGTATTAGTAAAACCTGCAGGTGGTGGTGGTGGGAAAGGGATGTATATTGCTCAAGGTCTCGATCATCTCGATTCGCTCCTGAAACAGTCGGCAAGGGAAGCTGGAGCTGCTTTTGGAACTCGAGAAGTTTATATCGAAAAGTATATTCCAGAGGCAAGGCATATTGAGGTTCAGATTATAGGCGATGGTAACGGTAAGGTCATACATCTCTTCGATAGAGAATGCAGCCTCCAGCGTCGATATCAAAAAATTGTAGAGGAGGCTCCTTCTCCTTCATTGAGTATCGATCAGCGAGAACGAATTACTGGCTACGCCCTTGCCCTTGCCGCTCACGTCAACTATCGAAGTGCTGGTACCGTTGAATTTCTTCTTGATGGGCAAGGCAATGTGTTTTTTCTCGAGATGAATACGCGTATTCAAGTAGAGCATCCGGTAACGGAGATGGTTACCTCTACCGATATAGTGGAAATACAGCTGCAGGTTGCAGGCGGCGAAAGTTTACTGATTTCGCAAGAAAATATTTGGCTGAAGGGCAATGCCATTGAGGTGCGCGTTTATGCCGAAGATTCTGAACGAAATTTTGCTCCAGCAACCGGCACCATTGATGCATTTGCTTTTCCTGTTGAGCCTTGGCTTAGAGTGGAGCATGCCATGCGTGCCCACGATCAGGTAACTGGGTTGTTCGACCCAATGCTTGGGAAGGTAATTGTTAAAGGGAGCAACCGGAAGGAGGCAATTTCTCGGTTAAGGCAGGTTTTAGGACAGAGTTTTTTGCATGGAGTAACTAATAACATTGGTTTCTTGCAGTATGTTATTGAATCGAAGCAGTTTGCATCGAACCGAATTTCAACCAATACCATTGATGAAATTGCCACTGGTTATAGCAATAATCAGTTACTGCCCACGGAGGTAATATTAGCCTTTGCAATTACAACCTTGACTAATAACTCCACGCAACCTTCATTATTGCAGAAGGTGTGGACTTCATTCGGGGCTTCGCAACCTATGGGCCGGTTGCGGTTTACGCACTTAAATGACTCTTTCGAATTTCCCATTTCTCTTTTTCGACAAAACAGTCTGACTCTCGAGTTGCCGGATGGAAGCCATTCTGCCACCAATTTCGTTTTTTCTGAGAGTAAACTCGAATTTGAAAAAGATGGCGAGCGAATGACCCTGTTTTTTACTCGGAAAAATTGGGGTGTTTACTTGACTTTTGGCAATCGAAACTATAGATTGGAGTATCCCAATCACTTGTCGGATGGTGAGTATAAGCCTAGGCCTATACGATTGGAATCGGGCGAAAGAGTGGTAATTTCACCCTTGCATGGAAAAGTATTGTCACTCTCGGTAATCGAAGGAGAGATAGTGGAGGTAGGAAGCACTTTGATGATTATTGAAGCAATGAAGATGGAAAACCTAATATCATCACCACAGCGGGCAAAAATTGGTAAAGTTTTGGTAAGCCTAGACGACCAAGTATCCGATGGTGCTGAACTAATTATTTTAGAAAAAATTTGATAGGATATGGATTACGACCAAAGTAAAATACACCAAGAGTTAAGGGCAAAAGTGCGCGCATTCGCCCAAGAGCGTGTGAAACCCGTTGCGGTTGAATACGATGAAAAGGAGACATTCTCCGTAGAACTTACGCGCGAAATGGGACAGCTGGGGCTGTTTGGGATTGTTGTGCCTAAGGAGTATGGCGGACAAGGACTCGACTATATGGCACTTGTTATTGCCGTTGAGGAGTTGGCTAAAGTCGATGGCTCTCAGGCCGGAACGCTTGCTGCGCACAACTGTTTAGGCGTTAATCCTATTTACTATTACGGAACCGAGGAGCAACGGCGTAAATTTTTGCCATCACTCTGTACCGGCGAATCGGTTTGGGCCTTCGGTCTTACCGAGCCTAACGCTGGTAGCGATGCTCTTGGTGTGGAAACTACCGCTCACGTGAGTAATAATGAGTGGGAAATTAATGGAAAAAAGACCTTTATTTCAAATGGAACATCATTAGTTTCGGGCGGAATTACTCTGATGGCTCGAACTGGTGAGCGTAACGGTAGAGGCGAAATTTCGGCAATACTAGTCCCCAGAAGTGCTGGTTATGAGGTTGAGCGTATTACTGGAAAGATGATGTGGCGCGCGTCCGACACTGGTAAACTATTTTTCAATAATATAAAAGTTCCAGAGTCAAATATCTTAGGAGAAATTGGTAAGGGCGGAAGGCTAATGCTCGAAACTCTTGACGCAGGGCGTTTAAGCATTGGTGCTATGGGGCTTGGTTTGGCTATTGGCGCTTACGAGGAGTCGCTTGCTTATGCTAATACCCGCCATCAGTTCGGGAAGCCAATATCCAGCTTTCAGGCAGTTGCTTTTAAGTTGGCCGAAATGGCAATGAAAATTGAAGCCGCTCGACAACTCTTATACCATGCTGTATGGTTAAAAGATAACGATAAACCATTTGGAAAAGAGGCAGCTATGGCTAAGCTGTTTTGCTCCGAAGTGGCTACATTTGCTGCCACCGAAGGAAGCCAAATTCATGGTGCCTATGGTTTGGTAAAAGGAAGCCTGATAGAACGTCACTTCCGCGACCAGCGAATTTTACATGTAGGAGAGGGAACTTCTGAAATATTGAAGCTCGTAATTGCGCGTAAGGTGGGTTGTAAAATATAGGTAAGAATTGCTCTTGGCTTCTGAATAGTGAATTTATCTGTTACATTTTCTGTTTTTGAATAGTTGTTCTATTTTTGAAAGAGAAAACTAACCAAGGAATACAAAATAATCGGTTAATGGAAGATAGAAAAAAGGATCATATCGACTTGGCATTCAAATCGCAAGTGGCTGCACCACACTCCGATTCTCGCTTTTCCTATGAGCCGCTCATGGGATCGCATATGCAAGGAGTGTTGGAGCCATTTCCGTTTCTTGGTAAAACAATGCGTGTGCCTATATGGGTAAGTAGCATGACCGGGGGCACTGCTTTGGCTCGAACCATTAACACAAACTTGGCTCGTGCATGTAACGAGTTTGGTATGGGTATGGGATTGGGTTCCTGTCGTATTCTTCTCGAAAAAGAGGAGTATTTTGCCGATTTTGATATGCGAAGCATCATTGGAGATGATCTTCCCTTCTATGCAAATATAGGCATCGCTCAGCTGGAGCGTATGCTCCAAGATGGAACCTACCATAAACTTATCGGTTTAGTGGAACGACTGCGGGCCGATGGATTAATAATTCATGTAAATCCAATACAGGAGTGGCTTCAGCCTGAGGGCGATTTGCTTCACCATGCGCCATTTAGCATAGTTGAAGAGTTTCTTTCTCTTACCAAAATGAAAGTGATAGTAAAAGAGGTGGGGCAGGGTATGGGGCCGGAAAGCATTCGAAAAATTTTGTCGTTGCCAATTGAGGCACTCGAATTCGCTGCTTTTGGAGGTACCAACTTTGCCAGCGTAGAGTTGCAGCGCAGCACTCCCGAACAGCAAGAACTTTTTGGCCCGCTTGCTCTTATTGGGCACACCGCCGAGGAGATGCTTGGTGTGGTAAATGAAATGGTTGATAGCAAACAGGCAATTCAGTGTAAGCAGGTAATTATTTCGGGTGGAGTTAAAACTTTTCTCGATGGTTATTACCTTACCAATCGTTGTAAATTGCCCTCTATTTATGGACAAGCATCCGGTTTTCTAAAATTTGCGCGTGGCGATTATGCCGAGTTAAAGGCATATACCCAGGGTCAGATTAATGGTTTGCTCTTTGCTAAATCGTTTTTAAGGGTAAAAGAATAGTATAAACTTGCTGCTATGAACCAAGGAATTATAAATGGATTTTCGGGTTTAACCCAGGATGAGAAACTGAGGTTTGTGGTAAACCTGCTCAGTTCATCTGATGAGAAAGAGCAACTATTCAACGGTTCCCTCTTTCGTGACATTAAAATGCGCAATAATTTTTTGGATCTGAGTGAAAATACAATAGGTGCATATCATATGCCCTACTCCATTGCTCCAAATCTAATGGTCGATGGGGACGTTTATCATGTTCCTATGGTTACCGAGGAGAGTTCCGTAGTTGCCGCTGCCGCTTGGAGTGCAAAATTTTGGGCAGAAAGAGGCGGCTTTAAGGTTGACTCTCTCTCCACTTCTAAATTTGGCCATGTCTATTTTCTTTGGAAAGAAAATCCCTTAGACCTTACCGGAAATTGGCCGTATCTGAGATTTCTACTGCTGGAACGGGTGAAAACTCAAACCACTAGGATGGAGGGCCGAGGTGGCGGAATTGTGGCGGTTGAGTTGGAAAACCTTACTTACTCAATTCCTAACCTATTTCGCATAAATGTGGAATTTGAAACGGTAGATTCCATGGGGGCAAACTTCATTAATTCCTGCTTAGAGGAGATCGCACAGGAACTTAAGCTATACTATGCCAAGAATTTTTCAGATATTGGTGAAAGTAGTATGGAGGGAATTATGGCGATACTCAGCAACTATGCCGATGGTTGTATGATCACCGTATCGGCTTCTTGCAGTGTTTTGCAACTCGATGGTGTAGTTAAGGGGCTTTCGGGAGCAGAGTTGGCACGGAAGATCAAACTTGCGTATGATATTGCTCTGGTTGATGTTTATAGGGCAACTACCCATAATAAAGGAATTATGAATGGGGTGGATGCTGTTCTTATTGCTACCGGTAATGATTTTAGGGCTGTTGAGGCAGGTGCTCATGCCTTTGCTTCTGCTACTGGGCGTTACCGGAGCTTGAGTGAGTGCTCTCTTTCTAATGATATTTTTACTATTAAACTCACAATGCCCCTAGCACTTGGAACCGTTGGTGGGGTTATCAATATCCATCCAATGGCTAAAGCCTCCCTCGAACTACTGGGGAATCCAACGGCGAAGGATCTTATGAAGATTGTTGCTGCTGTTGGCTTGGCGAGCAATTTTTCCGCAGTGAAAAGTTTGGTAACCAACGGTATTCAGCAAGGGCATATGAAAATGCACCTTTCTAATATCCTCGTGTCTCTAGGTGCCGATCCGAAAACGAAGGCAGAGGCGATTCTCTATTTTGAAGATAAAAAAGTGAGTTTTGCGGCAGTAAAGGAATTTTTAACTGGTAAGCAATGAACTTTAAGGCGCATGGGAAATTGCTTTTGTCGGGTGAATACCTTGTGCTTTCTGGGGCTGAAGCTCTTGCCATTCCACTGAAATTTGGGCAAGAATTAAGTGTAAGTGAAGGGCCAATCAACCAAATTACTTGGATTAGCAAATCACCTACGGGAATTTGGTTTTCAGCAACTTTCAAGGAAAATAGTCAGATAATTGAAGCGTCAAGCGAAAAGTCGGCTCAGTTTGTATCGGGTATAATTCTGGCTATAAACTCACTCCGATCGAACTTTTTTCAACAATTTATTGGGAAAACAATTACCATTACTGCCGATTTTAATATGAGTTGGGGGCTTGGGAGTAGTTCAAGTCTTATTGGTCTTCTAGCTCAGCTTGCCGCAGTTGATCCGCTCACTCTTCATCGGATGGTAAGCAATGGCTCGGGCTACGATGCTGTAGCGGCTGTGAGCAGTGGCGCTTTCCTATATAATCTGAGGAATGGCGTGGCTACAATTACACCAACAACATTGTCGCCTGTTTTTAGCCACGGTGTCTACTTTGCTTACTTAGGAAAAAAAGAGGACAGCCAGGCCGGGGTAAGTCGATTCTTGAGGTCTGAGAAGGTATGGCCGTCTGGGATGATAGACGAGATTTCAACAATTTCTTACTCGATGGCTCACGCCGAGAGCATTCCCCATCTTTGCCAATTGATGGAACGGCACGAAGAAATTATTTCGGAGGTGCTAGGGATAAAGCCGTTGAAACAACTTCGGTTTAACGATTTTGAAGGAAGTGTAAAGTCTCTAGGTGCATGGGGTGGCGATTTTGCTATGTTTTGTTCTTCCTTACCCACAAATCAAGTTTATAGCTATATTGCAGCAAAAGGATTGACTCCAATTTTTCGGTTTAACGATATTACACTAGGATATGACTAACAATACTTTTATGAGTTCTTTACCTGTTGATGCCCTTAAGCCTTTTGGTTCAATATCGGCGGCATGGAAGGCTCCCTCTAACATAGCCCTGATTAAATATTGGGGGAAAAGGCCCAATCAGATTCCGCAAAACCCATCCCTGAGTTTTAGCCTGAGCGCATGCTATACTGCCACCACGCTTTCGTTGATCTATAGCGAGGTTCGCAAACCAATAGTTGTGAATGGCGATGAGAACCATCCATTTATGCCGAAACTTACAAATTTCTTCAACGATATTGAGATCAATTTCCCCTTTTTAGCGAAGGCTTCCATATCGGTTATTACTGAGAACAGTTTTCCTCATTCGGTTGGTATTGCCTCCTCCGCTTCGTCTTTTGCATCATTGGCCCTTTGCCTATGCGAAATTGAACAGCGCTTACTAGGCAACGAAGGATTTGGGTCCGATTTTCTTCAGAAGGCTTCCTCTGTTGCACGTATTGGTTCCGGCAGTGCTTCTCGCTCGGTTTACGGTGGATACCAAGTTTGGGGTTACTTGGCCGAGTTACCAAATTCTACCAATGACTATGCTATTCCGGTTACCCCATCGATCGATCCTAAATTCTTAGGTTTACGCGATGCCGTTCTTGTAGTTAGCACTAAGCCTAAATCCTTGTCAAGCAGCAATGGGCACGCCCTTATGGTGGATCATCCCTATGCTGAAGCCCGATATGCCGAAGCCAAGTTGAGCCTAAATGCCTTGCTGAAAGCATTGAAAAAGGGGGATTTGAGTGCGTTTATTAACCTTTGCGAGCAGGAGGCTCTTACGCTCCACGGTTTAATCATGAGTTCGCGTACCACACCTATGCTTTTAGCTCCCGAAAGTTTGCTGATGATTACTAAAATTCGCGAATTTCGTCAACAGACGGGTTTGCCTGTTGGCTTTACTATTGATGCAGGACCAAACATTCACCTGCTTTATCTCGAGTCGCATGCGCCTGAGGTGGAGTCTTTTGCTAACGCTGAATTGAAAGCGCTATGTGAAAATGGTTATGTGATCTTCGATAAATGTGGTACCGGACCTGAGCGAATTTAAATTTAATCTGAACTATTTTTAGTTCTTCCTGTTGTTTGTAAGATGAATGCTAGTTTTAGTTAAACATTTGTAAGGAATCAGTGGTCTAGCCCAAATACTTATGATCGAATCAGAGAAGTTCTATTCAAAAATTCTTCTTTTTGGGGAGTATTCGGTCCTTTTAGGATCGATGGCCTTAAGTATCCCTTATAGCCATTTTCAGGGGGAGTTGAGTTTTATTCACGAGGACAAGTATACCGACTTAGATTTTGCGTTAACCAGCAATAAACTGCTGCGCGAGTTGCACCACTACTTAAAGATAACCGCAACAAATTCAAATTTGGATGAGATACTAGACCTTGACCAGTTTGAAAAAGACCTTACTCTAAGTCTTTATTTTGAATCGTCTATACCTCAAAGTTATGGTATTGGTAGTTCCGGCGCTCTTTGTGCCGCACTATATGGACGATATGCTATTGACCGTATTTCAAACAAAGGAGTATCGCAGGAGCAAATTCAAAAACTACGAACAATTTTTTCGACCATTGAATCTTTTTTTCATGGCAAAAGTTCTGGAATTGATCCGCTAAGTTGTTACTTGAAGGCTCCTTTGCTCATTCGTAAGGATGGTAATATCGATTTTGTTGGTATACCTCACAATCGTTCCGATAGGAATAGCGGTATTTTTTTATTGGATAGTGGGTCTTCAGGAAAGACGGGTCCTCTGGTTTCGTTGTTTTTAAACAATTTCGCACCTGATAGTAATGTTTCTCCAAATGGAGAGGAGTTAATACAGCTGAATGATGCTTCAATTCAAAGTTTAATAAGCGGCGATTATTTATCCTTTTGGGCAAACATTAAAAAGTTGTCACAATTCCAACTCGAGAACCTTACAGATATGATTCCAAGCAATCTTTTAGTTTTATGGAAAGAAGGTTTGAGAACTAATACTTTCTACCTTAAACTTTGCGGTTCGGGCGGTGGCGGATTCCTAACCGGTTTTGCACCTGACTATTTGCAGGTGACAGGTTATTTGTCCGAAAATAAGTATGTTCACTTTCCGGTTTACCTTTCGGGATTACAGGAGTAATCCTATTTTCGACTTTCTATCTCCACGAATCGTTTGATTTTCAAATACTAAAACCCCCACTCAAATATTTTTGGGTGGGGGTTTTCTTTCTCAGTATTATGATGACTATTTCAGCGTAATCACTACTATTTCTGGTCTGTTGCCTACTCTTACCGGCGGCCCCCAAGTTCCATAGCCGTTGGAAACGTAATAGTGGGTATTCTCCCGCTGGAGGTATCCGCTGCTTAACTCAAAAATGGCTTCTGTAATGTAGTTAAACGGCCACAATTGTCCATGGTGTGTATGGCCAGATAGTTGGAGTGTGACCTTGTTATTTTGTGCTTCTGATAAGTTGAATGGTTGGTGATCCAGTAAAATGGTTGGTAGGCTTTGATTGCTCTCTTTCATGAGTGCCTCAAGCGGTTTTCTGTTCTTTCCCAGAAACCGTATCGATTGCCGATCGTTGCGTCCAACGAGGTTTGCTATTCCATCGATTGTAATAGTCGTATCTTGAAGTACTGTGATTCCGTGGGCTTGAAGATACTGAATAGCCTTATCCACATTTCCATAGTATTCGTGATTTCCAGTGATTGCAAAAACGCCATAAGTGGCCTTTAGGGTGGACAGTTGCTCTCCCATGTTGTTCCTGATAACTGGACCAAGATCCTCATCAAAGGTATCTCCAACCAGTAGAATGATGTCCGGTTTTTGGCTGTTAATGAGGGTCGTCAATCTTTTGAGTCTACCATTCGAAATTATTGTTCCAAGATGAATGTCGCTAGCAGCTACGATCTTCAGCGGACGAAGGATTCTCTTTTCGGCAGGGAGGTTTATCTGCAGTTGCTTAATACGTGGTGTAACTGCATTGAAATACCCAACTATCACCACAACAAAAGTGATTGCATACACTATGCCGATTAGCAACGGTCGTTTTGCTGCAAGGAACGATAAAAAGTGAAAGTCAGAAAGAGCATATATACCCCGGAGTATATCCAGCAATAGAAGCCCAAGGAAAAGGTAAAGCATTACCGCCAACCAAATTGATCCTATTTTCACCAGGACTGGCGGGGCTAAAGTCGGAATTACACTTTCCAATATACGGCCCACTGGGTAGGTAAATACGATAAGCCAGAATAGGGCAATGATATAGTTCTTATAGTGAAAACCTTGTATTGCTGCCACCGATCGGTGCAATATGTAGTAGTTGGTGCTGAAGAATACAAGCAGCACAATGGAAAAAAATACTAAAAAATACACTTTCATCTTCTTGTTCTATTTGACGTTTAATTGTATGTTGCTTTTATACTGTTTGTGGTGGCATCTTATTTGACGAGACGCCATCGGTTAGGCTCTTTTTAGTTCTTTTGTAAGTGTAACTCTAAGGAATATATAACCAAGAATGCCTGCAAAAAGGGAACCTACCAAAATGCCTATTTTCCCGCTTGTAATAATGTCGGGATCGGTATAAGCTAAACTTTCAATAAACAGAGCCATTGTAAAGCCGAAGCCACCTAAGATTGAGACTCCAATGATCTGTTTAAAGTTAACCCCAGATGGGAGTGAGGAAAATCCCATTTTTATGGCTAACCAACTAAATAGGCTTATTCCTAAGACTTTTCCAAACAGCATGGCCTCTGCTAAATGCAGCGACAGTGGGGTAAATCCTGAAGCCGAATTTGATGCAGGGAATAATTCTACACCAGCGTTGGCTAGTGCAAAAATGGGCATTATAACAAATGCTACAAATCCATGCAATCGTGTTTCAAAATGTTGTAGCATTGGTTGAGCTTGCTGCGTGAGGGTTTCTATAGTTTCGAGCGAGACCCTTTGAGGTTTTGTTAAGAATTGTGTTTTTTTCTTGAAGGTACACGTTAGGTTATCAATCTCGATCCGAAGGAGACGTTGAAATGTTCCCACTTCAATCTTTCTATTTCCGGGGATGGTAAAGGCCAAGAGAACCCCTGCAATTGTTGGGTGAATACCCGATTTAAGGAATAAATACCAAACACCAATTCCACCAAGAATGTAGGTCCATTTGTGGTTTATGTTTAGGTAGTTGGCCACGAATAGTAAAAGAAGTATTCCAAATGCCACAATTAAATAAATCCATAGAATGGAAGTGCTGTAAAAGAACGTTATTACCAAAACTGCACCTAAATCATCTACAATAGCAAATGCGGTTAGGAATATCTTTAAACTAAGTGGAACTCTCTTTCCTAGAAGTTGAAGGATACCCAAGGAAAAGGCTATATCGGTAGCCATTGGTATTCCCCAGCCCTCCTTGCCGACACCATTGTCGTTCAGAACAAGAAAAAGAGTGATTGGGACAACCATGCCTCCAACTGCGGCAAATATTGGTAGTGAGGCCTTTTGAATGGTGGAGAGTTCTCCAGCTAAAATCTCTTTTTTTATTTCGAGTCCAATTACAAAGAAGAAAACGGCCATTAGTCCGTCGTTTATCCATAAAATCAGTGGTTTGTCTATAGACCAATTGCCAACTCCAAGCGAAACTTGGGTCTTCCATATGGAAAAGTAGGATGCAGAAAATTCGGAATTTGCCCAGAATAATGCCACCAATGCGGCGACAAATAGTAGCAAACTACTTGTAGATTCTAACGAAACAAATCTTTGAAATGGATTGTCTGTTCTCTTCATTCCTTATGATGCTTTATTGTTAATTCAACTATCGTATTTTAAGCGAGATGTTTTCCGCAATCTCAAACAGCGAACTTGTTGTTATGTTTAACAACAATCTTCCATTATCTTTTTGTTAATGGCATCATTGGTATTCTGGTAATAATCCGAATGTTCATTAACTTTCGTGTGCTGGTATTGGTGGCGGAGTTTAAGCTCTAGACTTTTTATCTGATTCAAATTTTTTTTTGGAATAGTTCAGTATGATCATTTTTTTTATATTTGATGGATGCATTAACAGTGTTGATGCTTTTACGGGTAAAGATAATCGAACATGCTATTTGCACGGCAATCTATTCTACTTATTCTACTTTTAATTTCATCGCTGGCGCATGGTCAGGTGGATACTTTGTCGCAGCAATTGAAAAAATTCCCTGCAAATCACCAAAAAATTCGGTATCTGTGTGATATTGCTAATTCGGTTGTGTCCGACCAACCATTGAAAGCTGAAGTATATCTGCATAGGGCTGAATCCTTGCTTAATAAAACTGATTCATGCTATTTTAAACCACTAATTCATTTTGGAATAGTGAAGGCATATCGCTTTCAGGGTAAACTACCGGAAGCATTAGAGGAGACCGACCGAGCATTGGGTTGGCTTAAGACGTGTGGTAATCAACGTATAGAGGCCGAGTTGCTACTTGCCAAGGGTGGCATTTGTTTTCGTTTGGGAAAGTATGACAATGCCATTGAGGCGTTGGAGAAGGCAGAGAAAATTTTAATTAAGCAAGGATCGGATAAAGAACTTGCAAGTGCTTATAATTTACTGGGTGGCGTTCAGTGGGCACGCGGCAACTATCCAGGTGCCATCAAAATATTTCTCAAAGCGCTCCGGATGAAGGAACGGGTAGCCGATTCGGTCGGGATTGCAAATGTTTCCAATAATATTGGGATAATATACGACGATCAAAAGGATTACAAAAATGCACTTGTTTGGTATAGCCGTGCCCTAAACATTTATCGAATTAAGAATAACAATACCGGATTACGAAATGCCTTAAATAACATTGGGGTTGCTTATAAGAATCTTAAAAAGTATGACAGGGCAATTGTTACTCTTGAAGAGTCCATGGCTCTTGAAAAGAAGGCAGGAAATATATCAGGTATCGGATTTTCGGCAAATAATTTAGGTGAGGTCTTTTTTCAGAAAGGAGCCTATCCAAAGGCTGTAGTTTATTTTAAACGAGCTATTGTTTTGCTGCGCGAGAGCGGCGAGGAAAGTAGTTTGCCCGCCTGCTATGTAAATCTTGGGCGCGTAAATGTGATGATGGGGAAGAATGCTGAGGCCGTAATATATTTGCGTGATGGATTGGCAAAAGCGGAAAAACATGAAAATTTAGAGTTGCAAAAAGAGGCTTCACTCTGGCTCTACCGAGTTGAAAAGAAGGGCAAAAGTTTAAAAAGTGCTTTGACGCATTTTGAAATTTATCACTCTTTGAGCGATTCCTTAAATGGTCTTCAGGCAAGGAAGCAAATGAATGAGTTGCTTGTGCAATATGAGTCCGATAAGAAGGAGAATCTTATTAGCAGTTTAGAGCGTGAGAAGGCCTTCCAGACCGTTTTGCTGGATAAGAAGCGGACAGAACTTCTAATCTCGGTGGTTTCCAGTTTGGTATTGCTAATATTGGCTATAATGCTGCTATATACCTACTATCAGAAGAGGGTTGCATTTAAGGCTCTTGCCTTAAAGAATCGGGAAATAGAGGAAAAAAACGAGGAGATATCTGTTCAACATTACGAAATTTTCCGGACTAACTTGCGGCTGACTGATTCTATAACATACGCTAAAACTATCCAAAATGCTCTGTTAGCACCTATTGCGTCCATCAAAGAATACTATTCCGATTTTTTCTACTTGAATCGACCTAAGGATATTGTGAGCGGGGATTTTGTTTGGGTGGCTTTCCGTCAAAACAAGATGATGCTTGTGGCCGTGGATTGCACGGGGCATGGAGTACCAGGTGCCTTTATGAGCGTGTTGGCTATTTCGCATTTAAACCAATTTTTTATTGAGGCAACTTCGCTCGATCCAGCTTGGTTCGCATCTAGAATGAGGGATAAAATTGTCGCTAACTTGCATCAACATGGAAAAGTGAACGATAGTCACGATGGCCTCGCCCTAGCTATTGCAGTTATCGATAGGGATACTCTTCAGTTAGATTATGCAGGCGCTGGAATGGATTCGCTAATTGTACGTAAGGAACGATCCTCGTTTGTTTCGCATAAAATTAAGGGGAATAGGACCTCAATTGGATATATTCCCAGTACATCCGATTACAACACTACCACCACAACCTTATTGTCGGGCGATAGATTATTCTTATATTCTGACGGATTCGCCGATCAACTGGGTGAAAAAACGGGTCGAAAACTACTGTTTACCGGCTTCGAAAAACTACTTTTGAATAGTTCTGGCTTGCCTCTTCAGGATCAATATTTGTTATTGGAGCAGGAATATGACAATTGGAAGGGAACAAAGGAGCAGGTGGATGATATGATGGTTTTTGGACTTTTGATTTAGTATTTGCTTAAGAATGTATGTATTTGCGATGATTATATAACCTCTTAATTGTAAGAGATATGAAAATTGTTATTGACGATAAGATCCCATTTCTGGAGGGTATTCTAGAGAATTATTTTGAAGTGGTATACAAACCTGGGAAGTTCATTTGCAGAACCGATTTGCAAGACGCTGATGCCCTGTTGGTGAGAACTCGCACCCAGTGCAATGGGTTACTACTAAACGGTACTCCTGTAAAGTGTATTGCCACCGCAACTATTGGCCACGATCATATTGATGCCGCTTACTGTAAGAAAGCTGGAATAAAGTGGTCGAATGCTCCCGGTTGTAACGCTTGGGCTGTTCAGCAGTATGTTATTGCCTCTATCCTCGAAATGGCCCAGAAATATTCGATGTCTTTAAATAATCTTACACTAGGCATTGTTGGCGCTGGCCATGTAGGTAGCAAAATTGCCGAAACGGCTTTGGCTCTAGGTTTAAACGTTTTGGTAAATGATCCGCCTCGGGCACTGAAGGAGGGTGGCGATTTTGTTTCGCTTGAAACTATTCAGGCTGAATCGGATTTTATCTCTTTCCATGTTCCACTTACACTGGAGGGTGATTATAAGACGATCCAAATGGTCGATGATCATTTTTTTGCTCGATTAAAGAAAATGCCGATAATTATTAACTCTTCTCGCGGCGAGGTTATGTCGGGTGATGCGCTCAAACGCGCCCTGATTTCGAGAGTTATTCGGGGTGCTGTTGTGGATGTTTGGGAAAATGAGCCAACGGTGGATGTTGAACTGCTCCGAATGGTAGATATTGCTACACCCCATATTGCTGGCTACTCTGTGGAAGGTAAAGCCAAAGGAACTGCGTATGCCGTTCAAGCGTTGAGTAGGCATTTTGGATTGGGCATCGACAACTGGTATCCAAGTTCGGTTCCCTCACCGCGAAATTCAATCATTGAACCCAAAAATAATGTGCCTCACAAAACAATCCTTGAAGCGGTAAGGTCTACCTACAGGGTTATGATCGACGATAATGGTTTGCGATCGAATCCTCGGAATTTCGAGAAGTTACGAACCGATTATAATTTCCGCAATGAGTTCTCCTCTTTTCAAGTTGATGGAAGCAATCTCGATGCAAAATTGGTAAAGCGTTTCCAAAAGGTTGGATTTATCGTGACAGGATACTAGAAGTTAATAACCCATAGTGTTCTTTCTTCTAAAACACACTTGTCGCAAAGGGCAATAAGAGATCGGTTTACCTGAATCAACTTGCGGTGGTATGCATGCCAACGGGTAATCCATCTTTTATCTTGCTCTTCGAGTTCCTTTAACAAATTTTTACCTAGGAATATTCCGGTTAAGTAACCCTTGAATTCATCCAGATTAGTGATGGATACAATTTTCTCTAGGTTATCGAGTAGTTCGTTTTTGAGGGGAATGATGTTTCTGGAGTTGTATTTAGTGGCACCAAAAAAGTCATAAATATGGTTGCTGCGCTCAAAACATCCAACAAAAATATTGAATACATCCAAGTACAGAAATTTAGATTCGGTGTCACACTTGAAGTATATATCCGAATTACCTGAGATGTTAAACTCCACAAAATTAAATACTTGCTCTTTTGATTGTAATCCTAGTTTCATAGTAATGGAGATATTAATGTTTGTTTCTTACTGCCGGCTGTACCAATATCATTTTTCTTAACCGAAATTGTGGGTATTTAAATAGATGCAAGTTCGGTATTTTTCCTAGGTAAATTTATTCTTTTTTCTAATTCTTTCCGCATCAAATAATCATATGTCGACTTTTCCCCGGAAATTAACTGCTATTTTTGAGCCAATCAATTTATTTATATGGTTGGAACTCTTATAAATTTTGCTGCAATAGTTGTTGGGGGATTCATCGGCTTGGCTTTTCGGTCCAAGTTTCCCAATAATATTCGCATTATTGTGTTTCAGGCAATGGGCTTGTTCACGCTCTTCTTGGGCGTGTCTATGGCTCTTAAAATGAACGAGATATTGTTGGCCATATTTGCCTTGATTCTTGGCGGAATTACTGGCGAGTTGCTGCGATTGGAGACAAGGATGAATGGTTTAGGTGAGACGATAAAGCGCAGAATAAAGTTTGGAGATGCACGGTTTACAGAAGGTTTAGTTACTGCATTTTTAATGTTTTGCATGGGTTCCATGACGATATTGGGCTCACTCGAAGAGGGTATGGGCAACTATCCCAGATTGTTAATGGCCAAATCGCTTATGGATGGAATCTCAGCCATAGCGCTTACTGCGGCATTTGGATCGGGAGTAATTTTTGCTGCCATTCCATTGCTCATCTATCAAGGTGCCCTTACTTTGCTTGCTCGTTATTTTGGACATGCTTTACCTGAGTCAATTGTTTCTGAAATTTCGGGCGTGGGAGGTGTTTTGCTCATTGGGCTTGGGCTAACAATTCTGGAGGTAAAGGCCATTAAAGTGTTGAATCTTTTGCCTGCACTTGTCTTTATCGTGGTTCTTGTAATTCTGTTTGGAAAGTATATATAAGGTTATGGCTTTAAAACAAAAGGAAATTCTCGATGCGCTTTCGTTAGCACATTTTGGCAAACTGGCCGATTCTATCATACCGTTGCCTGCTTCGGGTTCAAATCGTCGCTATTTCCGTATGGCTTTTGAAAACAAAAGCGTAATTGGTGTAGTAGGTGAGGATGTTGATGAAAATAGGGCTTTTTTTTACCTGACCAATCATTTTCGTTCCATTGGGCTTCCTGTTCCTGAGCTTTTTAGAGTTAGCGATGATTCTCTTTCATACTTACAAGAGGATGTTGGAACGCATGACCTTTTTTCATTCATTACCGATCCCAGCATCCTTATGGCCGAACGTGAAGCCAAGATGCGCGAGGCTTTATCCCTTCTGGTGCAGTTTCAGATAGATGGTGGTGAGTGCTTAGATTTTCATAAATGCTATCCCCAAGAATCACAGGATAAAACCACTGTGATGTGGGATCTGAACTATTTTAAGTATTGTTTTTTAAAGCCTTCCGGAATTAATTTCAACGAGCAAATACTCGAAAACGAATTTGTCTCATTAGCGGAAACCCTTACCGTGGGAGACGATAACTACTTCCTTTATCGCGATTTTCAGTCACGGAATATTATGATGAAGGAGGATGGGGGACTTGTATTTATCGATTATCAGGGCGGACGGCGTGGCCCTCTTCTTTATGATCCTGCTTCATTTATTTATCAGGCAAAGGCTGGTCTTTCCTCCGATGTGCGCGATAGGCTTTTTGATTACTATCTGAAAGAGTTGGGAGAGCGGATTTCCATAAATGTTCCAGACCTTAGGCGACAGTATAAACTTTTTGTTCTCTTTCGCACGCTGCAAGTTCTTGGGGCATATGGCTACCGCGGCTTTTTCGAAAAGAAACCTCATTTTATTCAGAGTGTCCCATTTGCTCTATCCAATCTAAAGCAACTACTTATTGAAGGTGCTTTGGAAGGGAGTTATTTTGCTGAAGTGTTAACCACCCTCGTAAACAAAGGAATCGGAGTTGAACAACTAGAGCCCTTTGATGGTTTAACCGTGGATGTTTGGAGCTTTTCTTATCGTAACGGTATACCGGAAGATTATTCAGGTAATGGGGGCGGTTTCGTTTTCGATTGCAGAGCGGTTCATAATCCAGGACGGTTGCCCCGCTTGGCAAGCCTAACGGGTCGCGATGCTGAAGTTGCGAATTATTTAGGGGAGTCGACCGAGATGGCTTCGTTTTTACAAAGCGCCAATCAGTTAATCGAAGCCTCTGTTAAAAGATATCTGGCAAGAGGTTTTAGAAGTTTAGTTGTCGCTTTTGGTTGTACTGGAGGTCAACACCGATCGGTTTATTCGGCAGAAGCGATTGCGCAGCAGTTAAGGCAGTATTTCCCTTCGGTGAGGGTTGTTCTTCGACATAGAGAGTTGGGTATTACGGAAAAATAGTTTGTTATGGGCAAGACGTTGTGCAAAGAGGATAAAAAGGGTAAAGAAAAGGGATCGGAAGATGCCCGTTTCGAGTGTAAACGTTGTGGCCGTTTTGCCAAAAAAGAGGAGAAACTTTGTAAACCCGAAAAGGCTAAGAAATGAAGGCAATGCTATTTGCAGCAGGGTTAGGTACGAGGCTTAAGCCAATAACCGATTTCATCCCAAAAGCGTTGGTTGAGGTTAATGGTGAACCTATTCTGGGCTACCAAATACGGAGGCTTGCAACTTTTGGCTTTACTACGATTGTGGTTAATGTACATCACCATGCGGAGAAAGTGATAGCATATTTATCCTCCCTTGAAATTCCCGGGGTTGAGGTTTTAATCTCTAACGAATCGGATCAGCTGCTAGATACTGGTGGTGGATTATGGAAGGTAGCCAATTTGCTCAGCGGGAATGAACCATTCTTAGTTCACAACGTCGATATTCTTTCCAATATTAATCTTGCCGAAGTTTATCATCAACATGCTCAATCCCAGGTACTCGCTTCACTGGTCGTTAGCAATCGCCCGAGTAGCCGAAGGTTTCTCTTCAATGCCGACGGACTTCTCCGGGGATGGGAGAACGTAAATACGAATGAGAAAAAACTTCCCTGTAGTGAGGTAGAAAATCTTGTGGCGGCAGCTTTCTCTGGTATTCATATTGTGAATCCTGCTATTTTCAATCATCACAGCCAATTGGGTGCATTTTCAATTGTCGATGTCTATTTATCGCTTTGTTGCCAGTTTTCCATTCATGCACTGAATCTTTCCAACTCTATGATACTGGATATTGGAACTCTTCCAAAACTAGAGGAGGCTAATCGTTTGGTTTCGGAAGGCGTTTTGTAGCTAACCAATTTGCAATTAAGTTCTCATTAACTTTGTTTTGACTGTTTTTTTTCGACCTTTGTATAAGGGGTCGATTTAATTGTTCGTCAGCAGATGCAGCGGTTGTTATTCGATCTCGTTATTGAGGAACAAATAACAGCACCGTGCAGATTGAAATTAAGCAGCTCTCGAAGGTATATCCCAACGGCAATAAGGCACTCGACAACGTTAATCTTTCCATTTCTAGTGGTATGTTTGGGCTACTTGGGCCAAATGGAGCTGGAAAGTCTACACTGATGAGGATACTCGTAACCCTGATGGATCCAACGGAAGGGACTGTTTTTGTGGATGGACTTGATGTGTCCAAGCATCGTAAGGAGATGCGGGGCATGTTGGGTTACCTACCCCAAGATTTTCGATTCTTTTCGAACCTTACAACCTACGAATTTCTGGATTTTGCGGCACGCCTATCGGGTATGAATCGCAGTAAACCTCGTGCAATCGCAGTGAATGGAATGCTGGAGACTGTGGGCTTGTTTGATGCCCGCGATCGGAAAGCGAATAAACTTTCGGGTGGGATGAAACGGCGGTTAGGAATTGCTCAGGCGCTCATTAACGATCCCCGAATCATTGTAGTGGATGAGCCTACCACGGGGCTTGATCCAGAAGAGCGAATTCGGTTTCGAAATCTGCTCTCTACCATTAGCAACCGAGATGTTATTATTATTCTTTCTACGCACATTGTAAGCGATATCTCAAGCACCTGCCGCAATATGGCATTAATGGCTGAGGGTAAAGTTGCCTACTGTGGTACTCCCGAAGATTTAGTTGCCCAAGCACGGGGTAAGGTATGGCAAATGGTTGTTAACCAAGAGGAAATGGATAGAATTGGACAACAGTTCCCTATTACTACGACTATTCCAGTTTCTGACGGATGGGATATTGAGGTGGTCACCGATAATCCGAGTCCGTTTGTTGGTAAGCAAGTGGATGCAAATCTCGAACATGCCTACGTTTACTTTATGGACCAGCATTCGGGCAGTAAGGAGTTCTTATTCATCGATACCGAAAAATAAGCCTGTATGCTATCCTTTAACCACATAAATACGATTGCGCATTTCGAAGCAAAAACTCTCTTCCGGAGTTGGTTTTTTCGAATTTTCGGAATCCTCATGCTGTTGTTTCTACTTGTGTTTGATATTGAGCAGATTAGCGATAATGAAGGACAACTATATCTAGCAGTTCCATCGGCAATACCTTACGTTAACCTTTTGTTTTTAAATCTGGTCCAGTCGATAATTGCCGTATTCTTAGCTTCTGACTTCTTGAAACGGGACAAAAAACTCGATACCACAGAGGTTATTTATACCCGTTCGATGTCCAATGGCGATTACATCCTAGGTAAATTGTTGGGTGTTTTGACGGTGTTTTTCACTTTCAACTTTTTGATTCTTGCTTTATCCTTAACCATTAATATTATCTCTTCTTCCCATCAGGTATGCTTGGAGTCCTATCTGTACTACTTCTTGCTTATTTCGGTGCCTACATTACTATTCATAATTGGCCTCTCTTTTGTGCTGATGAACCTCATCCGGAATCAGGCCATTACTTTTGCAGTGCTGCTTGGGTATATCTTTCTCACACTCTTTTATCTTCAGCAGCAGTACTTCTACTTGTTCGATTACATGGCCTATAATATCCCAATGGTATATTCCGATTTGATTGGGTTTTCCGATATAGGAAAGTTGTTGGTTCATCGATTAATGTATGCCAGTTTAGGGCTTTCGTTTATTTCCTTTACCGTTTACCGTTTGGGCCGTCTTCCCAATAAACCGTTCTCTAGGGTTTATCCCTTGATGGTTGCTCTCATTTTTTTAATTGGGAGCGTTGTTCTTGGATATTTCCATATAGCGGATGCACGGTATGGCGAAGAACTAAGGAAAGAGATGGTTGGATTGAACAATCAATACTCATCGTTACCCCAATTAAGCATCACCGATCAGCATATAACTCTTAACCACAAAGGGACTGAAATATGGGTTCATGTTGCTATTACCGTTAAAAATAACGAGAGTCAACCATCGAGTCAGGTTCTTGTTCGCTTAAATCCGGGTCTTACTGTGAGCAAAGTTGAGTCGGGTACCCAAACTCTCGATTTTAAGCGGGAAAGACATTTGCTCTTCATTAATATGCCTAAACCGCTTGCAATAGGCGATTCTGCAATAGTAAGAATTGAGTATGCGGGTAGTATAGATCAGGAGGCCTGCTACATTGATATTGATGAAGAGTTACGCGCAAAAAAGAAATCGGTGGACATATTGAGTATTGGGGAGGTGTATGCTTGTATCAGAAGCAACTATCTTTTCTTGACGCCGGAGGCGAATTGGTATCCAATGGCTAACGTTGGTTACAATCAAAAGAATACGGGTTGGATTCTGCCCTATTTTTCTCGGTATACTCTTACTGTTAATACTTTTGATGGTGCTGCTATTATTGTATCGGGTATGAGCCGAAGGGGAGAGGTAAATCCTGCTACATTTTATTCTGGAAACCCATTAACCGGACTTTCGCTGGTGATTGGCCAATATGAAAAACACTCCTATAAAAAGCAATTACCCGAACTCGGTGTGTGGATTAAGCCGGGCCACGATTTCTACAAAAACATTTTCGTTGAGTCTAAGGATACTGCCGAAAGTATTATTTATAAAACTTTTCAGGATTTCGCCATTAGGAATGGTGGCGATTACCCATTCAGTGGCCTATACCTTGTAGAAGTTCCGATACAAGTCTATTCCTATCCACGCTACTGGCTTAACCATAGCGAGATGGTTCAGCCGGGAATGGTCTTTGTCCCCGAAAAGGGAGGTTCGTCGCGTACTTTTAGGTTTAAGAGCAATATGCAAAACCGAAATAAATGGGGCAATGAAAAAGACCAAGACTCTCTTTCCCTGCAAATTGACGAGATAAAGAGTTTGTTAGATCTTTTTGTGAAAAATATGTCACGCAACCGAATTCGCTGGGAAAACGGTCAGCGTATTGAGGACGAGGTTAATAATCCATACTTTATTTTTGATCAGTTTTATGGGTTCAACCATCCGGTAGTTTCGGAGCAATACCCTATTTTCACACCGCTACTTGGTTCTTATTTAAGCCGTAGAGGTCAAATCGAAAATGAGGGTGCTTTTACGTATGGTTTTAGCGAATACGAAAAGGCTGCGCTACTTCTTCGGGAAAAAAGCATGTCAGAAATCATCTCTAATCCCGCTTATAATAAGTTGGCCGATAATGTCATGGATATGAAAGGTGATGCCCTTTTTTCGCTTCTAGAACAGCGTGTTGGGCGGCAAACCCTCGATGATATAATTGCTCTTATCCGAAAAGATCATAGCTTCCGGCCAATTGATTATGTCGACTTTAAAAAGGTGATCTTGGAGCGGACGGGAGAGAATATTGACAATCTGATCGCGGGTTGGCTTATGTCTAAGGAGTTGCCTGGGTATCGTATTGGTCAAGTGGAGGCGCTGAAAGTAAAAGAAGGGCAGCGTCAACGCTATCTTACTCGGCTATCAATTGGCAATGAATCCAAAATTGATGGGATTGTAAAGATTGCTGTGCGGGAGACTGGGAGCGATGAATCCAGTGGTAATGATGGTCCATCGTTTAAGACCTATGTGGTTGGAGCCAAACGGTTAAAAACCATGGCTCTATTCAGTGATAATGTTGTTGCAAAAATTTGCTTATCTTAGTGGAAAGTCTCTATGATATGACAATAATTGAACAAATCCGAGAACTCGCAAAACAGTTGACAGAACAAGAGCGCGTTACGGTAATGCGGGAGCTGAAAAATACGGATGCATCACTTACGGCTCAGCTGGGGGAGGCGAAAGTCTGCCCCCACTGCTCGAGCAGCATGATCATTAAGCACAGCATGTTCAATGGGAGGCAGCGCTCCAAGTGCAAAACGTGCGGCAAGACCTTTACTATGCTTACCGGAACGCCCATACACGGGTTGAAAAAGGTTTCACTT